>WGBH01000001.1 GCA_015494435.1 Thiotrichaceae bacterium
CCATGTACACGGCGCGGACGGGCTGAAACAGGAAACATCGGTGTTGCCGTCAGCGACTGATGAAGACCACAGTGATGCACCGGTAACGTTAAAAGATATCGAAGCGAAACACATAAAAGAGCTGCTTGTTCAATACCAGGGCAACAGAAAAAAAGTAGCCAATACACTGGGTATTAGCGAGCGTACGATCTATCGCAAGATTAAGGATTTTGGGATTGTTTAAAAGGTGCCTTTTACGCGGCTTTGTGGCGGGCTATAGAAACTGGTACCAGCCCCAGTAAACCACTAAGAAATAGAATTAATGCGCCAGGCACAGGAACGGGGCTAGTACTTGCAAGTAATTCGCGCGATGTTCCTGTCGGTGTAAATGCTGTTACATATAAGTCTATGCGGTCGTTGTCAAAATCTAATATAAGCTCTGATGGTGTGCCCAGAAGTGAAAGGAATGCAAATGATGTATCAAATTGTGCGGTACCACCAAGAATAGTTGTTTTTTCAAATTCATCTGTTGAAGTGAATATGTTAGAGCTTATTAGTGGCATATTCCCAGGACCATAAAACTTTTCAATTGAAGTGCTAGTAAATTCAAATAAATAACTATCTAATGTTGTTAGTACTTCGCCACCAAAAACATCGAGCTGCCCGTTGAAAAAAATTCTTGAGCCATTTTCTAGAGTGTCTATTGAGGCGCAAAGGTCACTACAGTACTGTATATTATTTTCGTAATATACGTTTCCATGTATAGCATGAGATGCTGATGAAAAAAGCAGAGTTATTGACGCAATGAGTATTGCAAAATATTTCTTCATTTATACGTTCCTATGTAAATATTATTGTATTTTAGTACAAGCATACTGCATGCCAGTTTTATTTCTTACACTAAAATCAACACCATGGATTAGAGTGTTGATTGGTAGTAGTAGATAATGTTAAATGTTTCGACAGGTGCATTATCGTGTGATTAAGTAATATTGAGCCTTGTATCTTAGTCAATTACAGCGATAAACTTCATATTTAAACGAATCAGGGTAAAGTTATTTGGCTGTCCGGGAACGTCGTTAAAAATAATCCTTCCGGCACCTTTTACTCAGCACCTTTTGCGGTGGTGAGGTTTTAGCGAAGCGCCACAAAATCTGTGTAACTTTTTGTACCAGACTGTAGCGCATTGTCATGTGTGTGGTCTTCGCATTTTTTTATGGGGTTTGGGTAATTAATATTTTCACTATCATCAAACACCACAGTCATTTCATTGATTTTAATTTCATTTCCAACACCAATAGATATAGCGTTAACTAGTTGTTTTATTTTTTCACTAAAAATTATTTTTAGTTCGTTAGTGCCTAACTTTTCGCTAGCACGGTGAAGTGCATATGCCTCAACATGGTCTTTTTGTCTTTGTGCCTCTGCTGTATCATTTACAAAAATGCTACCTTCAATGGTCCAAGCGTGCCTTGCATAAGCAGGTGAAGATGGTTTGTTGCTCATTTGGATTGCAGGTGAATTAATAATGTACCCATCATTTGATGTTTTTTTCGTAAATGTTAACGGTTTTTTCTCAAGATCAATGTAATATTGCACGCTCGCTTCAAATGACACTAAATATTTACTATTGTTTGGGCAGGTTTCATATACACTGTTTATTTCATAATCAGCTAGATTTAATCTGATTTTTGCTACAAGCTGCTCAATTGAATTTGCAGGTTTTTTTAGCGTGGTATCGCAACCACTAATGAATAGTATTAAAAAAATTGCAGTTAGTTTAGACATTTTATTTTTCTCCATAGTTTTTAAATCTGTTGATATGTTTGAATTGTTAATTGTACATATGTCTTGCTAACCGGTCATTTGCACAGACCGCAGAAAACAAAACGGTGCTTTTAATCGTTCATGCTAATGGCATTGTTAGTCTGTGTTGCGAGCTCAGGCTTTCCTCCAATGATGTAGAGGCCAAGCAATTTATTTTCTTCAATTCCTTTATTGCTTTCACCTAAGTCTGTGCGCATTTCACGAAATAGTTTATCTATTAGAAGAAGCCCGCTAGTTCCGCTTTCGTCATTTGTTGAGGCTGTACGCCAATTTGCAAAAGCTTTGACCACGCCTGGACCACCATAAACTGTTATTTTTGCTGTGAAGTTGTAAAAAAATTTTCAATGTTATCAGGTAAGACATCATCTCCTTCTTTTCCATCTTTTGTATTACGCATGAGTTGTATAACCATAGACATGAACTCATTGTATATTTCGGACTTTTTTCCCGATGAGCTTTAAATGCGACTCTTTCTTTTGCTTTTCTTGAATTATATGAAGCAATAAATACGGCTGATATCACTGTCGCTGTTCCTGCAATTAAAGCGGCACCAACGCTTGGATTTACATCTTTTATTGATGTTGCCAACCATGAGAGTGTTTCAAATACAAAATACCCTAGGGATACTCTGAATAATTGATGTTTTTTCGTTTCATACGGTGCCCCGCATAAAACCACCATTTAAAAAGCTGAAAAACGCCTGTCTTCTACTGGAATACCTGGTGTTTTTAACCAATCCCAGTATTGCAGGCACACTGACCCTGCTAAA
>WGBH01000002.1 GCA_015494435.1 Thiotrichaceae bacterium
AGATGTGTATAAGAGACAGATGTTATGCTTTGTTTATCGCAGTAAAAAAAATCCTGAGATGTATTTGTACTTGCCTGAAAAAGAGCGGTTTGAACGTGTTCCTGAGTCGTTAATGAAATTAGTAGGCGCAGTCGAGTTTTCGTTTGAATTCGAGCTCAATACCAAACGCAAGCTTTTGCGCTATGAATCTGCGGAAGTCATGCGTAATTTATTAGACAATGGTTTCTTCTTACAAATGCCCCCTAATCGTTATCGTTCAGATAATGATGGTAAATTAGGAATAAATCTTCAAGGCTTTTAAAAAATATTCTTGTTACTTAATCATCAATGATAATTCTTCAAATTTGCGTTGCATTGCAAGATTTTCAAATGGCACGATATCAGGGATTTGAATATTCATTAAAGCACTGAAAGAAGCTTGATTTGTTTTCATCAACTGAATCAAATCGGCACTAATTTTCACCGTATCATAAGTATTTTTAGCCACTTGATAATCATTGGCGATTAAATTCCTTGCTTTGATGACCTTCGCTTTTTGCTGATTGAGTTGTTGCGCATAAAGTTTAGCAACTTTAAGCGTCAGTTGTTGTGCCTTGAGGTTTTTACGCAATAAATCTCTACGATTAGCTTGTGTTTCAGATGAAAGCAAGCGGGTTGATTCTTCGCTGATACGACGGGTTTCCATGCTAATTAGCTCAATTTTTGGTAGATACTCTTGATCTAACTTTTTGATATAGCTATCTTGCATATTCATCACAAGTTTTAACAACACAACGTGCATCCCATAGTATTTACGTGCTTGATTAATATTTTCGTTAGACTCTTTAGTTAGGCTCATTAATTGGGCTGTAATATCTTCTAATACATTATATACCAATGTCATTTTAATAATATCATCAGCATCTACACGAGAAAGTAGAATGTCTACTTGCTGATTGTTTAAAAATAACCCTGAGGCATTAAAGCGTTTTTTTAGAATATCTTTTTCATTATTAACACGTCGTATTAGTTCATCAATATCCGCTTTGGCTTTTTCAATTTTTTTATCGTATATCACTCTATCAGCATTATCTGCCACAATACGTTTTTCTTGATAATGAGAGATGGTATTTTTTTTATCATTTATTTTTTCTTTTAACGCCTCAATATTATGACGGTTTCTGCTAATTTCAGGGCTAGAAAGCAAAGCTTCAATCACTTCAAATACTTCAATTTGATCTTCACCTAAGGAAGCTTTATCCGCACCAAAAAAGCGTGAAGCAGGTGCTGCATCAATTTGCGTATTAAGATTCAGTGCGCTATCAAGATTATTTAGAACATCCTTCCAGATGGTTTGTATATGTTCGCGTTTTTGCTGTTCAATAATTTGTGGGGTTACCATACCAGAGCTTATTGAATCTAATTGCATTTTATCATAATAGTCTTTAGATTTTTCAAATGCTTTATTGGTGTATTCTTTACCACTTTTATAGGCAGTATCGCTGACTTCTTTGGTACTTTTCCAAGCATCATTAAGGGTATCCCGCCAGTCAGCATGACAGGTTTGCGTGATTAGAAGAGCAAAGGGGAGAAGCAAGAATTTAAGTTTATTTTTAGTCATAGTATGAATATTTTGCTTTGTAAGTAAAAATGAAGATTAGAGTGTTTGTATTGATTAAAAATCTCTTTGAAGCACCTTAAACGTTGAACATTCTATTCTATTTTTAATTCTAAATCTTTTGCTAACAAAGAAAAGAGCATCACAAGACCAAATAAAATAGGTTGATGAAGCATGTAAATTAGCAATGAATGTCGTCCTAAGAATCCTATTTTTTTACTGATCACATTCGGTTGTAATTGCGGATAAATATGCCAGCCTTTAGCCACTAGAAATATCCCAATCAATACCAATGCAAACCAAGGGAAAACGGTGACTAAATCTTCCGTATAATAAAGTGGAAGTTGCAAAGGTTGTTGCAATAAGGAAAATAATGCTTCAGTGTGTAACCAACCTAAAAAATAACCGATTAATATAATCATTGCAGTGATCAATGATAACCAAGGTTTACCTAAAAACAATAAGCCTAACCATGAAGCGAATAGAATAAAATGCAAAATGCCAAAATAAATCCATGATTCTGGAAATTGCAAATAACTCGCAATACTCACCAAAATGGCTGCCACACCAAGCACTAAGGTGCGTTTTTTAACACAGTACCAGCAAATCCCTTGCGCATGTGTCAAGGCTAAGCTCATTCCCATCGTGGTTAAAAACAGTGAAATAATAACGGCTCTAAATCCACGCCAAAATAAATCGGTATCCATATCAAGCTGAAGATAGTTAAAATTATCCAAATCAAAGCAGAAATGGTAAATCACCATAAAGAGAATAGCGATACCGCGAGTAACATCGAGATAATGGAGGCGTTGTTGCTTCAAAATATATTCCATTGGTTAAAATACTATAAGAAAGTTTCAAGCATAGCACCGCATTTCACCTCTTGCTCATAATTCCTGAATCAAAATCACACGCATAAAAAAGCCTTATCTAATAAAAGATAAGGCTTTTTTATTGTTTACAAGTAATTAAGATAAACAGCTTACTTATGTACGCCTAGCTTCTCTCTCCATCCTGGGTAAAGCTTATCAGCATCACCTGGGAAAGATTCAAATGCACGCGCAAATTCTTTGTGATCTTTAGCAAACTCAACAGGATCAGCGCCTTCTAAGTAACATTGGTAAGATTGTCTTAATGAGATTGCACCAGCAGCTGGACTGTCAATATGTCCATAAGAACCGCCACCTGATGTATTGATGACGTTACCGTGACCTAAATTCTCAAAGAAACCTGGTAGACGTAGTGCATTCATGCCACCCGAGATGATTGGTGTGGTTGGCTTCATTCCGTGCCATTTCTGGTAGTAGAAAGGCCCTTGACACTCATCACGCTCAATCATATAAGCGATTATTTTATCATCCGCGCCACCTTCCATTTTACCGTAGCCCATTGTACCGACATGGATACCAGAAGCACCCATTAAACGAGACATTTTGGCGAGGATATAAGCGGTGTAACCACGCTTAGAAGAAGGTGATGTAATCATGCCGTGACCCGCACGATGGTAGTGCAAATATTGGCTAGGGTATTGACGACGTGCTGTCGTCACCATACCAGGGCCGCCAACAAAACCATCAACTAAGAATGCAAGGCGAGGCGCATCTTCACCGAATGTTTCTAGTGCAAAATCAGCACGAGCACACATTTCATAATGATCATCAGCGGTGATATTCATTGAGAAAAGCTTTGCTTCACCTGTTTCATCTTGAGCACGTTTCATTGCATCATGCACCAGAGGGATAACTTTTTTGACAGGACAGAAAACTTGGTTACCTTGAGGTTCATCATTTTTGATGAAATCACCACCTAGCCAGAATTGGTAAGCCGCTTCAGCAAATGGCTCAGGACGTAAACCAAGCTTAGGCTTGATAATTGTACCTGCAATATAACCACCGTTATCACGGTCACGACCTAATAGTGTCCATAAATCATTAATTGATTTTGCAGGACCATCAAATAATGCCAACATAGCAGGTGGTATATAAAAATCTTGCATTTGTGCGTGAGCGATATCACCCATGCCTTGGTTATTACCAATAGCCATAGTCAGAAATGAAACGATCATGGCACGACCGTCTGTTACGTTACGGTCAAATAATACATTTGGGTAGGCAATTTTCATAATGCCTTTAGCTTCGTCGATTTCATAGACCATCGCATCAACGTCTTTGGTGAAATCGTCTGTGGTAGAAACTTCGACGTTCGTACCCGTTGAAGACTCCGCTGCAAAGTGAGCAGCCGCTTCTAAATAACCTGGGCCATTTGGCTCCATAGTGTAAGCAACAAGAATATGCTTACCTTCTGCAATTAGCGTATCTTCATCAAGACTTAAATCTGCATAACGACCTGACTGATCCATTTTTATAGATTCCTTTGTTATGGGTGATAAGATCGACTCATTTGTGTAGCCCTGAATCGATGTGTAACACCCTTTAAAAATAGTAAATTATTAAAAGCCTGTATAAATCTAGTACTTGAATCCTGTAACTAGATAAACAGTGCGAGGCATTATACCCATCTAAAAAATATAAGCAAAAATTATTCTTGGATATTTATTTATAAGAATTACTTATGTATACTGGCGCATCCTATGAAAATTACCATATCACAATTGCATATTTTTGAAGCATTGGTCAAAACCAAGAGTTATACGCGTGCAGCTAAATCATTGGGTAAAACGCAACCTGGGGTATCAGCACAGATGAAACAATTAGAAGAGTATGTGTCTAACCCTCTGTTTGAACGCCATGGCAATGAGATCGTATTAACCAGCATAGGGAATATTTTATATGAGCAAATAAAAGCCACCTTGATTCAATACCAGAATATAGAAACAGCTATTGAAAAAATTAAAGATATTGAAGTAGGTTGTATTGCTATTTCGGCAGCCACTACCTGTAACCACTTTATTTCGCATATGCTAGCTGATTTCGTACATCAATATGATCAAATTAGTTTTTCTTTGGAGATTACCAATCGTGCTCAACTATTAAAGCAGTTGCAAAATTATGTACCTGATTTTGTAGTAATGGGTGAGCCACCTGCTGGACTTAAACTAGAATCTGAAGAAATTATGCCAAATCCCTTAGTGATGATTGCTAGCCCTCATCATAGATTTGCAAAATTAGCCCAGACAAAACAACTTCAGTTACAGGATATTCGTCATGCTGTGTTTGTAATGCGTGAAAAAGGCTCTGGTACACGAGCCACAATTGAACGGCATTTTAAACAGCAGGGGCATTGCTGTAAAAGCTCGTTTGAAATGGGTAGCAATGAAGCCACTAAACATGCGGTTATTGCAGGATTAGGGATTGGCATTGTTCCCTTGCATACCATAAAAATAGAGCTAGAATCTAATAACTTAGTGATTTTAAATGTAAAAAGTCTACCGATTATGCGTAATTGGCATATTGTCACTCGCAAAGGTAAACATTTATCGCCCGCTGCTAAAGCCTTTCGCACCCATATTTTGCAGAATGCGGATAAATATAGAGAAACCTATCAATCGCTTATCCCCAAATTTTTTTGATACATTGAGAAATACACATGTCTGAAGTAGATATCGAACAATATAAAATTAATCATGAACCTTTTTATCACGTCCAAGAAGACGAGATCAACGAATACCAAGCCGCTTATAATGCACGCTTGCCTGTGATGGTAAAAGGACCAACAGGCTGTGGCAAATCTCGTTTTATTGAACATATGGCATGGAAACTTGATAGACCACTGATTACGGTTGCCTGCAATGAAGATATGACCGCCTCTGATTTAGTCGGTCGTTATTTATTAGACGCTAATGGCACCCGTTGGGTCGATGGTCCATTGACCGTTGCAGCGCGTATTGGGGCGATTTGTTACTTAGATGAAATTGTTGAAGCGCGTCAAGATACAACCGTTGTGATTCATCCATTGACAGATCATCGTCGTGAATTACCGTTAGATAAAAAAGGGGAAACGGTTCATGCACATAAAGATTTTCAACTGGTGATTTCTTATAACCCTGGCTATCAAAGTTTAATGAAGGAGCTAAAGCAATCCACTAAACAACGCTTTGTCGCTATGGATTTTGATTATGCACCTACTAAAGTTGAACAAGGTATTGTCGAAAGAGAAGCCACTATTGATGCGGATACCGCTAAAAAATTAGTCCAAATTGGTAAAGTGGCTAGAAATCTAAAAGGGCATGGCTTAGATGAAGGTATTTCTACTCGCCTATTAGTTTATGCTGCAAGTTTGATCAATCAGGGTATTAAGCCTACCAGTGCTTGCCGTATGGCGTTAGTGCGTCCGATTACCGATGATGCAGATATTCGCCAAACATTAGAGCATGCGATTGATACCATTTTTGTTTAATTTTTGCAGTTTATAATGAGATTAATTGCTGATATGACTACTACAAAAGAACTTCCAGATGAACTCATCACGCTTCGTACTCAATTAAAATGCAGTTTTGAACAAATAGATGATGTGTTTGAAGACTGCATCCGTGACGCACAACATCGCCTCAGTAAACAAGGAGTGAAAGACTATTTGAGCGGTGCATCGCTGATCTGCATGATTGGTCGTGGTGTAGAGCCTGTGTTGCAATTTCTAGAAGTTATTCCTGAAATGGCGGATCGTGTCGGTGAAGAGGTGATTAGCTTGATTTCCCAAGGGGTGTGGGAAGTCTCCCGTACGCCGAATGGGGTGTCTATTCCACCGTTTATGGCAACCTTAGGGGAAGCCGCTCGACGTTTAGGTAGTTTGGAACTTATCAAACAGTATCTCGATATATTATTTGATATGATGGAGCGCACCACAGGCTCTATTCATGGGCATCACACCACCTTGCCCAGTCCAGGATTACCGCATTTATTAGCACAAATGCCGTATTTATTAAGTCAGGTTTCAATTGAAGGATTACAGAACTGGATTGATTACGGCATTCGCAACTACAACGATCATCCAGAGCGCCAGATTGATTATTTTACCTTAAAGTCTGCCGATAGCCGCGCGATGTTGCAACGTGAGCGTCACGGCACATTATTTGCTGATAATGAGCGTAATTTAAGTCTTTATTTACAAGCACTATGGCAAGATAAGGAGTATTTAGCCCCCTACTCCACTGCTAAAGATGAAAATCGTCTGCAACAGCCTTATTATGACAAGGTGGGCATCCGTATTCCCGATGTGTTTGATGATAGTGACACGGGTATTAAAGGCATTGATCGTTATCGTGCCATGTTAGCGCATATGGCAGCCCATCGTCGTTGGTCAACTAAAATTATTGCCGACAATTACAGTCCGTTTCAGCGTATTGCGATTGAATGCTTAGAAGATTCACGAGTGGAATACCTAGCGACATTAGAATATCCGGGCTTACACAAACTATGGTTAGCCTTACACCCTATTCCTGATGAAGAGGAATGTACTAAAACGGACGCATCTTGTATTCGTCATCGTTTAGCAATGCTATCTTATGCAATTAAAAATCCACAACATGGCTATAAAAATAAGGATCTACTCGAATTTGTACAACGCTTCCATGACTTGATGTTGACAGGTGAATCCTCTACTCAAGAAGTGGCTAAGATAGCCATTTCTTATATTGCACGCACCCGTCGCCAAGAGGATCAAGCTGCCACAATCTATTTTGAAAATACAGAAGTAGAATATCGTGATGATAATCGTCACCTTTGGGTCTTTATTGAAGAAGGCGATGAAGAAGAACAATTTGAAGCACCTGAAGATAAAGAATTTGAAGAAGTCGATAGCCTACCGCCACGCCATTATCCAGAATGGGATTATAACACCAAGACCTATCGCCCTGACTGGGTGAGTTTATATGAAGGTCTGCACCCTTCAAGCAATGCCAATGACATTGATAGCATACTGGCAAAACACAGTGCACTGTCGAAGCGTTTAATGCAGGTATTGGACTTATTAAAACCACAAAATTTTGTACGAGTGCGTTATCAAGAAGAAGGCAGTGAGCTGGATTTAGACGTTGCAATTCGCTCATTAATTGACTTTAAAAGCGGCTCTACCCCTGATCCACGCATTAATATGCGTCATAAGCACGACAGTCGTGATATAGCAGTGACCTTATTAATTGATCTTTCCGCATCGGTCAACGAAGTGCCTGAAGGCTGTGAACAAAGTATTTTAGACATAAGCCGTGAAGCGGTTTCATTATTAGCATGGGCGATTGATCGACTCGGTGATCCACTTTCCATTGCAGCTTTCTTCTCCAATACCCGTCATGATGTGCGCTATTTACACTTAAAAGGCTTTAGTGAGCGCTGGAATGATGAGGTCAAAGCACGATTAGCGAAAATGGAAGCAGGTTTCTCAACCCGAATGGGCGCTGCAATACGTCATGCAGGACATTTTTTAAGTAATCAAAAAGCGGATAAAAAACTATTACTTATCCTTACCGATGGCGAACCTGCCGATATCGATGTCAATGATGACAAATTATTGATTAAAGATGCCTATAAAGCCGTTTCTGAACTAGATCAAAAAAACATCTACAGCCACTGCATTAGCCTTGATCCTAAAGCCGATGAATACGTTAGCGATATTTTTGCTAATAATTACACCGTTATTGATAATATAGAGCGGTTGCCAGAGCGATTGCCGCAATTGTTTTTATCATTAACAAAATGATATAGCATTTTTTAGATAAATAATTCCCTGATAGAGCCATCAGCGTAAGCCACGAGGCAAAACAGCTAAAACAAAGAAAAAACCATGAAAAATACTGTCGTAGTCCAAGTTAATTTCTCTTTTAAAGGTGAAAACTTTACCCCCTTCATCACGCTTGAACTAGATGATTTTGTCAAACACAATGGAAGTCTTATCAATCTTTACCCTAAAATTGCCCAGCAAAATAAGATTGACACCTATTCTTATGCCTACGAGATAATGGAAGCTTCTGAACTAATATTTCACAGTGCAACAGGAAATGTGGTTGATTTTATTGTCGATGGAAAATGTAATTTAGAAGCTTATCGAGAGTATTTAACGCAAACTAATAGGTTGATTGAGTTAGAGAAAATAGCCAGTGAAGTATTAAATATTGATAATCTCTCTGCGAAAGATAATAAGGGCATTAAAGAAGCTTTAACTAGAGCTTATAATGCCGGTAAAACATATCGTTAATTCTCTCTTCATAGCTTTTACTTTTTAATCCTTTAACAGATAGAAGATAAACGCTTCAATAGCATTTTCTAAGGAGGCAGGGCAGGTAACACTTATTACGACAATGGCTATAGACTAAAATAACTTTAAACCGATAATAAGGAGCAAAATTTTTTATGAAAAAGCTAAAAAAACTATTTGCAAAGAACAAAGAATGGGCAAAAAAAATCAAACAAGAAGATCCTGATTTTTTTTCTGAATTATCGAAAAGACAAAAACCAAAATATCTGTGGATTGGTTGCTCCGATAGCCGTGTACCAGAAAATAAAATAGTAGATCTACCCGCAGGTGAAATATTTGTACATCGTAATATCGCTAATATGGTGGTACATACTGATCTCAACTCGCTTTCAGTTATTCAATATGCAGTCGAAGTGTTAGAAATAAAGCATGTTATTGTCTGTGGTCATTATGGTTGTGGCGGCATAAAAGCAGCTATGGAAAATCATGAACATGGCTTAATTGATAACTGGCTACGTCATATTAAAGATGTTCGTCGTTTTCATAAGGACAAATTCTCTGGGTTAGAACACGAAGAAAAATTAGACCGTCTATGTGAGCTAAATGTTATTGAGCAAGTGCGTAATATTTGTAACACAACCATTATTCAGGATGCATGGCGAGCGGATAAAGAACTGCATATTCACGGCTGGGTTTACAATCTTGCTACTGGCAGGTTAAAGAGCTTAGAAAAATGTATTTCATCAAATGATGAATCACAAAAAAGGAATAAAAAACATGAGTAATCTTATAGCAATCCCTTATCATTGGCGTTTTCTCTTTGAAGTCCTCTACTAAAAGATTGCTTCATCGTTACTTCGCTACAAGACCGTACAAACATCTTGAAACAAAAGAAAAATTTTCTAGACTTTGTCAAAAAATAAAGACAATAGCAGACTATTGACTTCATTTTTCAGTGAAACATGGGGAATTTTAACCATTTAATCACAGCACCCTGAATAAGCCTTATGACCATTAATTAATACTAATGCTTGATAGGGATAGATATTGTCTGACATGCCGTCGTTACATTGTTTTTTTTCGGTCGTAACAATAATAGATTTATTGCCAATGCTGGCATTGGTCATTGTTGTCCCTTTTGGACTATTCATCACTTGACCATGAAATAGAAGTGGAGCGGTAAACTTTATCCCATTGAGTGTATTAACTTTGACTTTATTAGTGTAAATATTAATATCCCAAAAGGGTTCTGTCCCAAAGCAACTAAAAATCTTTTGCTGGGTATTGGGTTTTTTATGTGCTTTGAGATAACGAGAATTAACCCAACCGCGTCGTCCCTGCCATTTAACTTTCACCCACAGGCTAGTGCCTGTATATTCCTCTGCCCAACGCAATACTCGAATTTTTTTTGCGTCATAAGGCAAGCTAGAGGTGATTGGATAAGATACATTAGGCCCTTCGCGCATATTCAAATGATCTCTAACTGAAACATTAACAACTTCCATTTGTTCATATTTAGCCTGTGCTTCTAGGGTAAACAGCATTGTTCCAAGTGTCATTATTAGTATTAATAACCGTTTCATCATTCTCTCCTTATTGTCTTATTGACTGAAGTTGCTAAAAAATAAATACCTAATGAATGGGACTTAACTTTAGTCGCAACTCTCTCTATATGCTGTCTCTTATACACA
>WGBH01000003.1 GCA_015494435.1 Thiotrichaceae bacterium
CACTAATAATCACCCGTAAACGGTGATAATAATATGCGGCTGTTTTCCTGTTTACACCAACCAGTTCAGCAGCGCACCTAGCTGTACTTCCTGATACAAAGTGCTCTATCAACTTCATCTGCTTATATTGACTTAATCGACTCTTCCTCATACTGCCCCTCATGATAACTTATCCTAGTTATCTGGGACAGCCCCGAATTTTTTTCTACGTATTTATTTGTATTCATGTTCTGCTTTAACACTTTGATTTGAAATTAATATTACCCTAGCAATTGGGTCGCCACGTGATAATTTAACTTTTGAATGAGGTGTTATTGCTATGGAAATACCACCGTGAGCATTCATAACATCCAGATATTTTTTTGTTAATATTCCGTATGGGACTGTGTATCCAGAATAATCTTCTAAAGGACATATTAAAATTGAATAATCGTCAGGAATAATTGAAGTAAACCCGAGCCTCCACTCAATGCTCCCTTCTCCATTTGGTATAAACATTGTTTCCCAAGATTCGCTACCACTCTTAAATTGATATAGTTTCATCCAATCGTTAGAGACTGAAATAAAACTATTCTCTCTCTTCCAAAGACTTTTGAACCCCAGTACTTTATTTATGTTCTCAAATTCTTTTTGGTCTAAGCTTAATTCGGTATCTTCTATTGGATAGAGTGTCACATCTATGGGGCTGCGGATATACCAACCTAATTCATTACCAGCCCGCCAAGAAAAACATAACTCTTTTTTCCTGTATTGACGAAGCCATCTAAAATTGTTTTCATATAATTCGCTATTATCAAACACAGAACTTTGAACACTTATTTTAGCTGGAAGCAATGACCATTCGTATTCTTTTTTAAATTCTACTTTCATATGAGAATTCCTAATTTGGGTCGCCAGAGATAACCTTTATTGTTAATCATCAAATGTAAATAAAGAAATACTACAGGGTCCCGCACCAACATTTATTTCGGTGACCTCTGGGCGTACCTTCTTCTTAAAGGTTTGCAGTGACATCTCATTACCATAACTTAATGCAGATAATGTATTTGGTGTTGTAAGTACCCCGGCAACTTTCTTAACTCTTGCAAATGCGGATGCGAACAGTGTGTTTTCGTGTACAAGCATACCTCTCGGACCAGGCCCACTTTCCATACGGTCAACAATTTCAAAAGTTTTTAAGTCAATTACTAAAATTTCGCTGGCATCTTCAATGCTCACAAATGCTGTATCTCCAAGGGGTGAGAACTCTACCCCTCTGGCTCCTTTTGTGCCGACATCAATATTCTTTACTATCTTTCCTGTTTTCTCTTCAATAACTGTTATATATTCAGCTTGGTTATTAGCAACTATTATATAATTCCCACAAGGCGTAATTCTCAAACTATAGGGGTGTGCATCTTTTCCTAAAAATATCGAATTTTCAACACATACTTCATTAGGAATAATATCTATGTCCTTATCTAAAAGAGCTTGTATATTGATTTTTGAAACCATGTGTGCGCCCCAGATACAAACATATGCGTATGGCTTTGTTGGGTGAATTTCCATGTGTTTAGGCTCACGACCAACACTTATTTGACCTAGTTCTTTTCTCTTAGTTATATCAATCACAGAAATATTGTTATCACCATCATTTGAAACTAATAGATATTTATCTCCTGGGATTAATCCCATACCTAAAGGGGCAGAACCAACTTTAATTTTTGCTACTTCAATGTTGTTAAATGGGTCGATTTCTGAAACTGTATTACCAGCGTGATTAGTAACGAAACCTCTACCATGTTTTGTGAATACAACAGGACCTCTTGGGCCATTCCCAACAAATATCTTCTCAATTTCTTTAAATGTTCCCTCCTGTGACTCCAATACAGTAATTGTTCCTGCATCAGTATCAGTTGAAAATATTCTATCTGCCATTTTTTTCTTCATTGTCGGCTCCTATAGGTGGGTATGTTATATATATTGAATAATCAAGCAGTAAAAAAATAGTTTGTTTCCAAATCTACTTAGATTAACACTTATATAAGTGATAAATATGATAGTTGTCAAGTTTAGATTGTGCTTTGCTGCTTTCTTTGATTGTATCAGGGTGTGAGCGAGAGGGAGCTAGGAATGAAAAGAATCGTAGTAAGTTTGATATTGGTGATGTGTGCGCAACCTGTGTTTGCGGATGAGTTGGCAGATAGCATGAGAGGGTATTGCAATAAAATAAAGCAGTGTGCCAAGGCGCAGATGTCTGCTGAAGATATGCAAGGTATGCCAGCAGGTATGGCAGATATGATGCAGCAAGCCATGGATAACATC
>WGBH01000004.1 GCA_015494435.1 Thiotrichaceae bacterium
GTTTGAGAGCGACGGCGCAATAAGACGCGCCGCCCCCTCAACTCAAACGTTAGGTTTGTAAATGACATCATTCGACCCTTATGATTCACTTGTACCGATATACATTGAAACGACAATACCAAAAAGGGTTGTGCAAATTGGAACAGCTGTATTTATCGTTATTAACAATGAGCCTTTTCTTTTCACAGTTGCACATGTAACTGATGAGATAAATAATGGTGAATTATTAGTACCAACTATTTCAGGTTTATTGCCAATAGATGGTTATATGGCACATATCGATTTATTGCCTGAAATGCGCAGGTCAGAGGATATTATTGATCTAGCTTATTACAGGCTGTCTAGTTTATTTGCAAAGTCGTTATCTGCTCACTTTCAACCGTTGCCACAACAACGAAGTGAACTAATTCTTTCAGCTCTTGAGCTTTCTGTTTGCTCTGTATCAGGTTACCCGGCTAGCAAGTCTAAAAAGAAAGGCAGTAATGTTTATACCTCGGAAATATACTCATATCGTGGAGTGGCAGCAGATGATAGTATTTATCAAAAGCATAAATTAAACCCAGACACAAATATCATTATAAACTTCAATAAAAAACAATCAGTATCGCCAATAGATGGTGAAATGTATCTTCCGCCAAAACATAAAGGCGTTAGTGGTGGCGCGATATTCGCATGGCCTCATGGCCAAGAAATCTCGGAAGACTGGTCATTGCCAAAACTAGTGGGGATATTCCATACTTATAAAGAAACTGAAGGCTTAATGATAGGTACATCATTAATTGGCTTCATGTCAGCAATAACACTCGGTCAAATGAAAGGCTACGGCGGCATAGTATAGTGTGTAAAAAACCTAACAATGCGTTTAACCCCGACCGTTTTTATACGCCGCGCCGTTTCACTCTGCTCTGTATAAAAACGGCCGGTTAACTTAAGCGTTATGTGTAAAAAGACAAAAAATATTGACACCTGACACGTTATAGGTTACAGTTTATAAATGATACAGAGCTTTAAGCATAAAGGGCTAGAGTTATTCTTTAAAACTGGTCGTAAATCAGGCATTCAAGCCAAACATGTAAAACGGCTTCAATTAATTCTAGGTCGCCTTAATGCAGCTACATCACCTGATGATATGAATTTGCCAGGTTTATTCCTGCATCCTCTCACGGGTAATCGAGCTAAAACATGGTCTGTACGCGTAAGCGGCAATTGGCGTGTAACCTTCCGTTTTAATGGTGCGCATGCAGAGGTCGTAGATTATGAAGACTATCATTGAGGCAATATTATGTTAATGCACAATCCCCCACATCCCGGCGAAGTATTAAAAGAACTTTGCCTTGAGCCTTTAGGTTTAACGGTCACTGAGGCAGCAAAAGGTCTCGGTGTCAGTCGTAAAACATTATCAGCTATTCTTAATGGTAAGTCCGGCATAAGCCCTGAAATGGCTGTGCGTTTATCTATTGCTTTTAATACTTCATCTGAGAGCTGGTTAAATCAACAGTCACAGTATGATCTTTGGCAAGCAGAGCAGCACCGTAAAGAGTTACATGTTACGCAACTGTCCGCTGCATAAGCACATAACAAGTCAATTAACGTTGACCGGTTTTACACGCCGCGCCGCTATCGCTCTGCTCTGTGCAAAACCGTCAAGTTATTTCAAACGTTATGTGTCTGCGACGCAAAGGCATAATTTACTCATAGCAAGAATCGGGTCGAGTATTTAAGAATTTCCCCTTAAAGTATCTACAGCAATTTGCTAATAAATATACTTTAAGAGGGTTACAGATGGATAGTTTAAAAAATAAGGTTGCGATTGTAACAGGCGCAAGTTCAGGCATAGGTTATGCCACGGCAAAATTATTTGCTCAGGAAGGTGCTAAAGTTGTTGTTGGAGCACGTAGAAAACAAAAGCTTGATGAACTTGTTGATATAATAAAAGAGGAAGGTGGCAAAGCTATAGCTTTAGCAGGTAACGTTACAAATGAAGAATATGCAAAAGCCTTAGTAGAGTTAGCAGTTAGTGAGTTTGGTAGTCTTGATATTGCCTTTAATAACGCAGGTATATTAGGTGTTTCTGGGTCAACACCAGACATTACACTTGAGGAATGGAATAACACAATAAACAGCAACTTAACTAGCGCTTTTCTTGGTGCTAAATATCAGTTGCCTGAAATGCTAGAAAAAGGAGGCTCTCTTATTTTTACGGCATCTTTCGTTGGCTGTACAGTCGGCATGCCTCAAATGGCTTCATACTCAGCAAGTAAAGCAGGACTGGTTGGTTTAACTAAATCTTTAGCTACTGAATATGGAGCTAATGCCATACGAGTAAACGCCTTATTACCTGGAGGCACAGATACACCAATGGCAAAAGAATTTGGAGATTCACCCGAAGTAATTGAATTTGTAAATAATATACATGCTTTAAAAAGAAGAGCTTCACCAGAGGAAATCGCACAATCTGCGCTGTATCTAGCCTCCGATGCTTCTAGTTTTACAACAGGCACAGCCATGTTAGTAGATGGCGGTGTATCCATTAGTAAGACTTAACTATTATACTAATGGAAAAGGAGCTTTATAAATGAATCGCAACGAACAAATAAACTATGACCGTATAGAAGTTGCAATTGAGTATATAAAGCAACATTTTAAGGAACAACCCTCCCTTGAAGAAATATCTAAAATTGTCGGAATAAGTGCTTTTCATTTTCAGCGGTTATTTTCTGACTGGGCGGGTGTTAGTCCTAAAAAATTCATGCAATATTTGAGTGTCGAATATGCAAAAGAGTTATTAAAGAAAGAGCAAATATCTTTGCTTGATACCGCTTATGAAATAGGGCTTTCTGGTACAAGCAGATTACACGATTTGTTTATTAGAATCGAAGGTATGACACCCGGAGAGTTTAAAAATGGTGGAGAAAACCTGACAATCAATTATTGCTTTGCGGAAAGTCCATTTGGTAAAATAATTGTAGCTTCTACAAGCAAAGGTATATGCCATATGTTTTTTGAAGGAAACAAACAAAAAGCATTCAATGACTTAAAGCTTCGCTTTCCTAATGCGGAGTATCAAGAAACTGTAGATAAGTCACAAAAAAATGCTTTGCTTATTTTTCAAGATAACTGGGAAAACCTCGACCAGATAAAGCTTCATTTAAAAGGTACTGATTTCCAATTGAAAGTATGGGAGACTTTATTAAAAGTTCCTCAAGGAAAGCTCGCTACTTATGGAACAATAGCCAAAACAATTAAAAAACCTAAAGCATCTAGAGCAGTGGGAACGGCTATAGGAAATAACCCTGTTGCATTTCTTATTCCATGTCATAGAGTGATACAAGCAAACGGGAGCCTTGGCGGTTATATGTGGGGTAAAACTAGAAAATCTGCCATTATTGGGTGGGAAGCCTCAAAAGAGAACATATAATGGATTTATTCGGACAATTGGAAGAACCTATAAACCTCTTATCAAAAGGAGGTGTTGTCAATTATCACGGTATACAGCTTGCTGATACAATAGCTGATAATTATTTAAAGTATTTGTTAAATATTATTGCTTGGAAAAATGACGAAGCTATTATTTTTGGAAGGCATATAGTAACTAAGCGAAAAGTTGCTTGGTACGCTGAAAAACCTTTTGAGTATACTTATTCCAAAATAACAAAAAGCGCCTTGCCTTGGACTAAGGAACTATTAGAATTAAAAGCACTAGTTGAAAATAAAACGGGAGAGACCTTCAATTCTTGTTTGCTGAATTTATATCACGATGGTAGCGAAGGTATGGCATGGCATAGTGATGGAGAAAAATATTTAAAGAAGAATGGAGCAATAGCATCGCTAAGTTTTGGGGCGGAACGAAAATTCGTTTTGAAACATAAAAATACTAAAGAGAAGGTTTCAGTTATTTTACAGCAAGCAAGCTTACTCGTGATGAAAAACGAAACACAAACTAACTGGATGCATTGTGTGCCTACAACAAAAAAGGTTGATGAGCCAAGAGTTAATTTGACCTTCCGTACTATAATTAATAAAACCTAGTATCAAGTTTGAAGCGCACCATTTATAAATATTCATTAATAAGCTCCTGAGGCGATTTAAAGTTAAGTCGTTTTCTGGGTCTGTTATTAAGTTGATCGGCAATCCAATCGCATTTTTTCTGAGTAAGATGAGCCATAGATGTTCCTTTTGGTAGATATTGTCGAATGAGTCCATTAACATTTTCGTTGGCACCTCTTTCCCATGAATGGTAAGGGGTGGCAAAATAAAATTTTACGTGATGTTTATTTTCAATTTCTTTGTATTGGTGAAACTCAGTACCATTATCAGAGGTAATGGTTTTAAAAAGAGATGGACTTCTGCTGATTAATTTATTTGTTCTTTTGTTGAGTGATTGAGTCGTTTTATCTTTTAGAATACCAATCATCACGAAGCCTGTTTTGCGTTCCAATAAAGATACAATACAATGTTTGGACCCTTTTCCATGAACGGTATCGATTTCCCAGTGCCCAATATACTTTTTTGATTCGACAGATTTTGGCCGCTCTGAAATATGGCGCTTATCAGCTAGGATACCCCTAGAATCATATGTAATCCCCCCGAAAAATAACAGGCGTCAAAAGTAGAAAATACTCGTAAACTAAATAGAGGAGTTTTCTATGAAAAAATCACGTTACACAGACAGCCAGATCCTGGCGATATTAAAACAAAATGAAGCAGGCACATCAGTTGCCGATCTA
>WGBH01000005.1 GCA_015494435.1 Thiotrichaceae bacterium
TTCGCAGGGTTTATATTTTCCTAATGAGGGCGTGGTGGATAATCAGGCACTCTACCCTGCTTTAAATCATTATTTTGAACAGGCTGAGACGATTAGCTGGCATGAAAATACTCGCATTGATGATCTAGATGCAATCAGTGCCGATTACGATAAAGTATTTGATTGTCGTGGCAATGGTGCAAGTCATGATCTTAATCACTTCCGCTCAGTACGTGGTGAGGTCGCACGGGTCGTTGCCCCTGAGGTTAAATTCAATCGCGCAATACGTCTTTTGCATCCACGTTTTCCCTTGTATATTGCACCGCGTAAAAATGATGAATATATTATTGGCGCAACCCAGATTGAAAGTGATATCGATACCCCCGTCACTATTCGCTCAGGTCTTGAATTATTATCTGCTTTATATAGCTTACATCAAGGTTTTGGTGAAGCTCAAATAGTAGAATTTCTAGTCGGTTTGCGCCCTACTTTTTCTGATAATTTACCAAAAATTGAATGGGGTAAAAAAATCATTCGTATCAATGGTCTCTATCGGCACGGCTATCTTTTTGCACCTATATTGATTAATGATGTCCTCAATAAAATGATGGGAGATGAAACGGGAATTCACTTTCCGCAGTTTATTTTCAATGATAAAAGTTAGTATTAATAATTCAATAGAAAAGCTAGACAGTAATACTAGTATTCTCAAAGCATTAGAGAGTTTAGGTTACAAAAACACGGTCATGCTAGGTATTGCTGTGAATCAAGTTTTTATCCCTAAAGATCAATGGGCGAATACCTATTTACAAGAAAATGATCAGGTCGATATTCTCAACCCTATCAGTGGAGGCTAAACTCAGTGCAATCACCCGCATCGATCAATCGTTCAAGCAAGACATGGAAGGTATATGGCACAGAGCTTCAGAGTCGTTTTTTTATTGGCTCTGCTTTGTATCCTTCTCCTCATATTATGCAACAGGCGATTAAAGCCTCAAAAGCAGAGGTGATTACGCTTTCATTGCGCCGTCAATCACCCAATCAAAAAGGAGGAGAGAAATTTTGGGATTTTATAAAAGACCTTGGTTGTCATCTTCTTCCAAATACCGCAGGGTGTCATAGCCCGCAAGAAGCCATTACCATCGCACAAATGTCGCGTGAGATTTTTCAAACCGACTGGATAAAATTAGAAGTCATTGGCGATGATTATAATCTCCAGCCTGACCCTTTTGGTTTATTGGAAGCAACAAAAGCGTTGATTAAAGACGGCTTTAAAGTATTTCCTTACAGCACCGATGATTTAGTATTATGCCAACGCTTGCAAGATCTAGGCTGTGAAGTGATTATGCCGTGGGGATCACCGATTGGCACGGGAAAAGGCTTAATGAATCCTTATGCGCTGACAATAATCCGTGAGCGTCTACCTGATGTTAATCTGTTGGTTGATGCAGGAATTGGCAAACCCTCTGATGCTTGTCAAGCAATGGAATTGGGTTTTGACGGCATCTTATTAAATACCGCTGTCGCTGAAGCCGTTGATCCTGTGATAATGGCAAATGCCTTTGCTGATGCGATTGATGCAGGTCACGCTGCTTATAAAAGCGGTATTATGCCCCCTCGACAGGCTGCTAAACCCAGCACCCCAACCGTTGGCACACCTTTTTGGCATCAACAATGAGTATTTTATTAATTGGTGGAACTGACCCGAGTGGTGCAGGCTTACAAAGCGATTGGCAAGTAACGCATTATCTGCAAGTTCAAGCAAACAGTGTGGTAACAGCCGTTACTTCACAAAATGCTAAGGCTGTCTTTGATCAGGGTATTATTCCCTATCAGCAATTAAAATCACAATTAGACTCACTGCAATCTGTTTCTTTTTCTGCGATTAAAATTGGTATGCTCGGCAATGAACAAACCATTAAAACCATTATTGCCTTTTTAGAAAAACAACCCTCTGAAACGGCTGTTATTCTTGATCCTGTATTAGCGAGTAGCTCAGGTGGAGAATTACTATCTTCTCAGGGCATTCAAGCCTTATTAAAAGATCTACTCCCCTTTGTCACCCTTATTACACCGAATACAGATGAGTTAGTTCTCTTAACAGAAACCACTTGCCAATCTTATGAGGATATTGAAATAGGCGCACGGAAGCTATTAGATTTAGGCGCAGAGGCTGTATTAATTAAAGGCGGACACTTTAGTACAAACGAATTATCAAAGGATATTAACGTCTATCCTAATAACAATAGCAATAATAGTAGCAATAACAGCACTGATTTTTTTCTTAGTGCAAAAGAGCAGTTTTATTTACAGGGAAAACGTTGGAAAAATCGCAGCAATGTACGCGGAACAGGTTGCGCCCTCGCCTCCTCTATCGCTTGTTTACTCAGTAAATCCTACGCACTCAATGATGCAGTTGTGGTGTCAAAAGCTCTAATTAGTGCGGCTATTCGCAAAGCTAGCTGTCATTCAGGACAATATAAACTTTATTTTAGCCCCCCCAAAAATGGGAATTTATTAACATTAAAAGATCTACCCAAAGTCTATAAAAAAGCGAATGAGCTCAATGATCAACACCATTTTAAACGCTGTGATACCCTATCGCTTGGTATTTATCCAGTTGTTGATTCAGTGCAATGGCTGAAAAAATTGATTCCACTGGGAATAACGACGCTCCAGTTACGCATTAAAGACAAACAAGAGCAAGAGGTTGAAAGCGATATTATTCATGCGATTAACTACGCAAAACAGTATAAAGTGCGCCTTTTTATCAATGATTACTGGCAACTCGCGCTTAAACACAAAGCCTATGGTATTCATTTGGGACAAGAAGATTTAGATCGCTTATCTAACGCTGATTTAAAAAACATTGCAACAGCAGGCTGTCATTTGGGTATTTCCACCCATAGCTATACCGAAGTCGCCCGAGCACATGCCCTTAAACCCAGTTACTTAGCATTAGGCCCTATTTTTGCAACCACCAGTAAAGTCATGCCTTGGATTCCACAAGGCATTAAAGCAGTACAAAACTGGGTCAATCTTTTTGGTAATCATTATCCTTTAGTGGCGATTGGAGGTATTAACTTAGAACGCGCTAAAGCCTTACAACAAACGGGTATTGGATCAGTAGCAATGATTTCTGAGATTACCCAAGCTGAAGACTACATCCAAACAACACAGGCATTAATAGATATTTTTAAAAAAGAAAAAACTGAGAGGTTCAATAATTTACTGAATTCCGCATGATTATATTTAGGTATTAATTTGGAGTGTTTTTTAAGTATTTCCACGCATAGATTTTATTGTTTGTCCTTTCTATAATTTCTTTAGTCATTGAAAAACAATAATGTAAAGGAATACTATCATGTCAACCCCTTATGCTAGCCCTAAAGCTAATCTTATTTCTCCAGAAAATAAAATCCTCAAAAAAGCTAAAAGCCCAAAAGTAATTGGTATTATTCTCTTAATTTTGAGTATTTTTAACACTATTTTTGAAGGAGGAACTCTAGTTGCAACGATACTATTACCAAACATCATAATAGAAACACAAAAATTAGAACCAACATTCAGTACAATATATATCTGGAGTAGCCTAGTATTTAGCGTAATACTATCTTTGTGGCTTTTCTATATTAGTATCCAACTAATTAAATACAAAGATAAAGGACGTAAGCACCTTAATGCTTACATAGTACTATGTATCATCACTAGTATTTCAACTAGAA
>WGBH01000006.1 GCA_015494435.1 Thiotrichaceae bacterium
GGAATTAATTTTCCCTGTTTATCCCATGACCTTAGTGTTTGTATACTTCGTCCGATTAGTTTTGCAAATTTTCCTATTGAATACATAATGATATTATATCATTATTTTATAGGAAATAGTAGATATATTGTAGCAGTTAATTAACCCTTCTCCACTTCCTGAAGTATTACCTATTATATTCTCAGCAGATTGAATGAACATCTTTGTTTTTGCTTTAGCTTTAAAGTTGATGTTTAGATCTATTTCGCCATTAGCATCTCCTTTGCTAATACCCCAGCCGTTTGCTTTAGCATTACTTCTGCTTTGAGTATTTGCATTGGCTATTGTATTGCCTGCCATATTGCTGTGACTATTGCCATTACTAAAGCCATCGAAACAGTCGGCGGAAGCGGTGCTTGATAGAAGAGTAGAAAGCGTGATTAAAGACAGAAAAGCTATTGTTTGTAGTTTCATAGTATCCACTTAGCATAATGTAATACTCTAATGTTTATAAATGACACTTTAAAGCGTTAGAGGAGCTAAAAATTAATGTATATTAGATTATTCTAATATTAAATTATTGTAAAGCTTTATTTGGGTGCTTGGGGATTTTCTTATGGCTTTTATAAAGTTGCCGGCAAAAAATTCTTCCGTCTTTAGTTTAGGGGGAGTTAACCTTATTTAATGCATGTCCCTAAATCTTCTTGTGCCTAAATCCTTAGTTCTTAGAAAAGAAAAAGAACATTTTCTCCATTACTTATTTTACAAATGACAAGCTATTTCTAAACAAAAACGGCGTAAGATGATTAATCCTACGCCGCGATTCCATTATTTTAATTATTAGTCGTTTTGTTAATTCCTAGTGTTACAAGTTTCGTCTTACTAGACGACCCCCTCACTAGTTGTTTTATTTTTAATCGGTTATTGATTTTTCTCTTTTATTACTATTTTTTAAGTACAGCAAGAAAACGAGTTTGTTGCCCTCTAAGAATTAAGACGGCTACAGGTTTATTTTTTGGCATTTTTTTGGCTGCTTTGCGTAACTCATCAGGTGTACCAACAGCTTGGTTGTTAAACAACCTAATAATATCTCCGTTTTTAAAACCTGCTCTTTCTGCAATACTGTCAGGAATGACTCTAGAGATATAAACACCCTTTTTTAAGTTTGCATCCTTACGTTGTTCTTCGGTTAATTCAGAGACAAGTAGTCCTAGACTTTCACCATTATTGGCTTTAGCAATTTCTTTCTTTTCTTTTTCTGCCTTATTATCTAACCGTCCTACTTTCACTCCAACAGATTTTTCTTTACCGTTGCGTATTAGTTTAACTGTTACTTCGTTACCAATCAGCGTATCACCGACTAACGGTGGTAAATCTGCCGCAGAACGGATAATTTCATTGCCATAGCCAATAATGACATCACCTGTAATAATACCTGCTTTTTCTGCAGGACTATTGGGTTCTACTTTGGCAACTAAAGCACCTTCGGGCGATTTTAATCGAAAGGAGGTGGCTAACTCCTGGCTCAAATCTTGAATATGAACGCCTAATTTACCTCGACTCACATAGCCTTTTGTTTTTAATTGGTCGGTAACATTTTTGACTAAATTAACAGGAACAGAAAATGAAACGCCCATATAGCCACCACTGCGACTATAAATCATCGAGTTCACACCAACCACTTTACCTGTTAGGTCAAATAAGGGACCGCCAGAGTTACCAGGGTTAATGGAAACGTCAGTTTGAATAAAAGGCACATAATTACCATCAGGAAGATGACGGGATAATGCACTCACGATACCTTGGGTAGCGGTATAATCCAGCCCAAAAGGTGCGCCAATGGCATATACCCATTGACCTACTTTCAGTTTTGAAGAATCACCTAACTCAACGCTGGGTAATCCTGTTGCTTCAATTTTTAATAAGGCAATATCGCTGTCTTTATCAGAACCAATTAGCTTTGCATCTAACTCACGCTTATCGCTTAAGGTAATTTTGATTGAGTCGGCATCATCAACAACATGGGCATTGGTAACGATATAACCATCAGAGGCAATAATAAAACCTGAGCCATAACCTTCGCTGAAATGTTTTTTATGCCTAAAACTTTTTGGTATTTTAGAGTGGGGTATACTTTTAAAGAACTCTTTTAATTCATCAGGTAAATCATTAAATTCTGATAAGGAAACATCTTCCCGATTGCTTTCTACTTTAATATTAACCACTGTATTGCGGTTGTTTTCTATTAGTGTGGTTAAATCAGGTAATTCAAATGCCTGTGCTTTTGAAACACCCATACCGACTAACATCATTGCTATTAGCAGTGTGGTTAGTATTTTTGTCAATATTCTATCTGTTTGCTGTATTATTGCCCGTATCATTATTTCTTAATCCTATATGTCTTGGTAAGTAAGCTTAGTCTGTCATATATGGGTTTGCTGGATTTTTTCCATTAGATTACGGAATATTAATTAATGTGAATAAACAACCTACCGTATACTGATCCCATTATGAATATATTACTAATAGAAGATGATTTACAGACGGCCTCTTTTATCCAAAAGGGTTTAAGTGAGAGTGGACACATTGCAGATCACGCTGAAGATGGTGAGGAAGGTTTGCAATTGGCGTTGAATAATAAATATGACGTATTAGTAATAGATCGCATGTTACCACTTCGTGATGGTTTGTCAGTGATTAAGGAAATTCGCAAACAAGAGGTTGAAACACCTGTTTTAATTCTTAGTGCTTTAGGCGAAGTTGATCATCGTGTTGAAGGTTTGCAAGTCGGTGGGGATGATTATCTGGTTAAACCTTATGCTTTTAGTGAATTAATGGCACGTCTACAAGCATTAATGCGACGCTCACAACCTACACAAGAGAAAAGTGTATTAACGGTGAGTGACCTAGAAATGAACTTGATTAAACACTGTGTTTCACGCGCGGGGCAAGTGATTAATCTACAACCGCGTGAATTTATTTTATTAGAACAATTAATGCGTCATGCAGGTGAAGTGGTTACACGCACCATGTTATTAGAAAAAGTATGGGGTTATCATTTTGATCCACAAACAAATGTGGTGGATGTACATATTAGTCGTCTACGTTCAAAAATAGACCGTGAATTTAGCAAGCCATTACTGCATACCGTGCGTGGGGCAGGTTATTCTTTATACGATCCTGATGAAGAAAATTAAAGTTTAAAGACTGAAGAGTTCAATAATACACTTCACGGTGGATGTGACTGTACGAATTTAGGATTAACACTCCATCAATGAATAAAATTTCAAATTTTCGTCAACTGCTTAATACCACAGCCTTTCGTCTGTCGCTTATTTATGCTTTGCTATTTAGTCTTATCGCTACAGTGGCACTTTCCTTTATTTACTGGGTTGCAGCGGAACAAATCAAACATCAAACCGATGAGCGTTTACAGTTAGAAACCAATGTCTTAATGAATCGCTATCATGGAGGACGTTTCGACGCATTAGCGCAAACCATTCAGCGGCGAAATACTGATTCTAGTACCACTTTTTTTATCTATGCCTTATTAGATCGACGAGGGCGTGATATTAATAAATCCTTCCAGCCCGAATATATTAGTGCAGATAGACGGCAAGCCTATGCCACCATGACTTTAGGTGCTATTTCTCATCTTATCCCTGTAAAACAAAAAAATGCACCTGCGCGTGTTTTATTAACACTTTTGCCGAATAAACATTTGTTGTTAGTTGGGGCAGATTTAAATCAGCAAAAACATTTATTAAATAAAATATTCAGTGTAGTTATTAGTGCGATAGCTATTATTTTTACGCTAGCGTTGCTAGGCGGAGTCTTAATGGGGCGCAGTGTTTTAAAACGCATTGATGCGGTGAGAAAAACAGCAGGGGAAATTATAGAAGGGGATTTAACCCAAAGAATGCCTTTTACCCGTCGTAATGATGAATTTGATCGCCTTAGTCTGGTACTAAATCGGATGTTGCAACGATTAGAGCAATCCATGCAAGGAATGCGTGAAGTCACTGATAATCTAGCTCATGACTTACGTACTCCTTTAAATCGCCTCCGAAACCGTCTTGAATTAACGCAATTAAAAAACCCTGATATGGTTGATTATCAAAAGTCGCAACAAGATGCGATTGAGGATGTTGATGCGCTAATCAATACTTTCAACTCTCTGCTTAATATCGCGCAAACGGAATCAGGGGTGAAACGTAAACAACTAGAACAGGTTGATCTTTCACAATTAATGAATGGATTAGGAGAGCTTTATGAGGTGGTTGCAGAAGAGGAAAATATCGACTTCAAATATGCAATAGAAGATGCATTAAGCGTACAAGGTAACCTACAATTACTCGCGCAGGCATTTACTAATTTAATTGATAATGCAGTGAAGTATACGCCAGAAAATGGATGTATTCGTTTGCAAGCAAGCCGACAAAACGATGAGGTGATCATTACCATAAGCGACACAGGCTTAGGTATTCCAGAAGACCAAAGAGAGCATGTATTTAAACGTTTTGTTCGTTTGGATAATGCGCGTAGCAGTGTCGGCAATGGACTCGGCTTGAGTTTAGTCAAAGCCGTCATGGATCAGCATAATGCCGAAATTATATTAGGCGATAATCAACCTGGATTAGTGGTTGAGGTGATACTTCAAGCGTTCAAAAGGTAGGTATGAAAAATAGCACTGATAAAAACATAACAAACAATCATTCGCGTATTGATTTCTTTCGTGAAGCAGCCCCTTATATTCATCTGCATGGTGGAAAAACCTTTGTGATCGCTTTTTCAGGTGAAATTATTGCAAAATCATGTTTTGATAACATCATTAGTGATATTGCTATTCTCTCAGCTCTGGGTGCGCGTATTATTATTGTTCATGGTGCACGTCTGCAAATAGATCAACAATTACAAAAAATAAACTATCCGAGTGAAATATCAAATGATCTTCGCATAACCGATGTCAGCATACTTAATATTGTCAAGCAAACAGTTGGAACATTACGGGTTGAAATTGAAAATAAGCTTGGGCATGTATTAAATCACCCCCCAATCATTAATGATGGATTAGGGGTCTTGTCAGGTAATTTTATCACCGCTAGACCTGTTGGTGTTTTTCAAGGCATTGACTATCAGCACACAGGAAAAGTACGAAAGATCAATACAGCCCTGATTCAGTCTCTTCTCGATCAAGAAAATATTGTATTACTCTCTTCACTCGGTTTTTCTCCCACAGGAGAAGCTTATAATCTGCGCTATGAAGAGGTAGCTAATTTTGTTGCAATGCAAATACAAGCCGACAAGCTAATTTTTATTAATCAAAAGTCTTATGAATTACCACGAGAGATTGATCTGCGTGATCTTGATGATTTTATTCCACAAGTCGCTTCTCAATACCCTTTGCTTAAAGATATTGCCTATGCTCTAAATCAAGGTGTTAAGCGCGTACATTTACTCAACAACAAACTAAATGGTAGCTTATTACTAGAGCTTTATACACGCGATGGTATTGGCACTATGTTTACAGCTAGTTTGTATGATGAAATTCGCCAAGCAAGCATTGATGATGTCAGTGGCTTAATTGAACTCATCTCACCGCTTGAAGAGAAAGGCATTTTAATCAAACGTTCGCGTGAGCAATTAGAATTAGAAATTAATAACTTCAGTTTGATTAAACGCGATGGAAAAGTGATTGGTTGTGCTGCACTTTATGAAATGGATAACATTACCGCCGAATTAGCCTGCCTTGTTATTCACCCTGATTATCGCACAGGAGGACGCGGTGATGACTTGCTAAAATTCATTACAGCAATCGCTAAGAAAAAGAACATACAGCAATTATTAGTACTAACAACGCAATCGATTGACTGGTTTAAAGAGCGAGGTTTTACC
>WGBH01000007.1 GCA_015494435.1 Thiotrichaceae bacterium
AGATAAATATAGCGATATTCTGTTTCTTCTTTAGAAAACAATTCTTTACCCATTGGAAGGTCAATGATTTTATCGTTTTCATCAACAACCCCGATACGTGTATGCTCAGGAATAAGAGACAGTGAAAGTTTATCAATCGCATCACAAAAATATTCAAGACCTAACGCGCGTTTTTCAAGAAGTACAATATCGTTATCATAGTGGTAAACATTGGTGAAAAAAGTGCTCATACATTTTTCACAAAGAATACGTTCATATTGATCATTAATGAGATGATGCAAAACCTCAATTTTGTAATTAGTATTGTTGTTAATAAAAGGGTTATAAGGGGCTTGGGTTTGTATTGGGGATAAGTTCATTTTTTTCTGTCTATTTTTGAGAAAACTCTAAGTAATTAAAGTCTTAATGAATCAGGCTATTCAATACTAAAAATAATATTGAGTCGCCTTGCCTTGTTAGATTTAAGAAATTCCTTAGCTTTAAGGCACTTCCTAAGCAACTTTTTTTAATTTCGGCAGTAGCACTTCGTTTAATAAATAAGCATCTTTTCCTCGTCTTTGAATAAAATCATAATAAATAGACGAAAAATCACTAGGAACAGAGTGAATAACAGAGCCTGAAGATAGCAAGTCTGTTGCCCAGTGTTGAATCATAGGAATATCTTTTTTTGTGTATAAATCAAAATATTGATTTAAATATGCCATCCGCATAAACAAGGGTGCATAACTTGAGTCAACTAAAGAAAGGACATTTTTACCTGTAAAGAATCTTCCCTGTGATGTTAAGTGCTCTTCTAAACGCTGTAAATTTTCCAGAAAATTAGTATGAATCACCATAAAATCAACCGCATTTTTCGCGCAAATCATTCCTGTTAACTGGCTTAATAAGGTCGAGCTAAATTCTATCCAACTACGACACAAACCTAATTCAACGGGGTTAGAGGGCAACATCTGCTTTGAGGAAAGATTATTAATCAGTTCATTAATAACTGATGATTCAAAAATAGTCGTTTCATTATTAACACGTAAAATAGGTACTTTTCCAAACGGTGAAACGCTTGCAAACCAATCAGGTAAATTATCAGGATCAAGATAGGTTAATTTGTGATGCACACCTGCCTCTTTTAGCGTAATGACTGCTCGCTGTGCAAAGGGACAGAAATCAAAAAGAATTAATTCCAGTTCTTGTCTCTCAACTGTTTCAAACGGCCATTTATTAAGACCATCCTTGATACAACTGGCATTAATTCCTGCTTTACGAAGTATTCTAGTTGCTGTTGCGGCCCGTAAACCTAGAGCACATAAAATTAAATACTCTGTTTCTTTATCGAGTAAATGGATATATTTTGGTAAATTAGACAAGGGAATTAACATGGAATCAGACAAATGTTCTTCTTGATATTCCTCCTCACTGCGTACATCAATTATTTTCGCGCCTCTTTTTATTTTTAGTTTTGCAACCTCTGCCGAAATCAATGGTAACTCAGGGGAATTTTCTGGGCGTATAGCATCGTGCATCATTGTCTTGTTTAATAATAAGGTGTCTTGTTTGTTGTTTAATAAATGACTTGAAATAAATGTTGATAGACGTTTTATAATCATAAATCTCTCTCGTATCTTATTTTTAATGTTGGGGTAAGGCGCTAGACTTACGGAACTGATCCTTAAATAAAGTTGCCCTTTGGGGTATATTTGGTTGTGTTCTTATGAACGCTACGGTTGGGGAGTTTAAATTAAAAAGAGAATAAATATAGTAGTGATATGTCGTAAAAATAAGAACTTAGGGGGGGTGCCATATACTAATAGGGCATATGTACCATTGAGAATATTGATAGTAGGATGCCCCGCTGATAGCCCGACAAAACTCTGAAAAAATACTATTTATCGCACCCAAATTCCTATTGGATTGCATGGTTATGGAAATGAAATTTCCGAATAATCTTAGTAAATAGAATTTGGTAATGAGAAATTTTTCATTGTATTAACTCTTGTATATTTTAACTCTACTTATGCACTAAACTGAGTTGTTTTCTCAAGTCACTTTATACTCTAATAGCAAAAGGATCAAGAACAAGAACTTCGCCTGTGTCACTGCGCTTCATTAAATTATCGCCGTGTAAATCCCAGAGAATATAGTCCTGATGTTGCTTGTAATAATGAAATAACTGCTTAATTTCCTTTTGCAGCGTAAGACCAAATTGATTGGCGACTTCTTTGAGTGCTTTTTCGAATTCAAACTCATTTAGTGAATCCAGATTAATAATATCGTCATTAAAAATCTTTGCTTCATCTTTATTGAGATGTTCTAGTTTCTCCATGAGATAAATATAGCGATATTCTGTTTCTTCTTTAGAAAACAATTCTTTACCCATTGGAAGGTCAATGATTTTATCGTTTTCATCAACAACCCCGATACGTGTATGCTCAGGAATAAGAGACAGTGAAAGTTTATCAATCGCATCACAAAAAT
>WGBH01000008.1 GCA_015494435.1 Thiotrichaceae bacterium
AAACAAAATAGAGCAAATTAATAATAATCAGCAATCTAATCAGTTATTTTCTTATGAAATTACGTCTTTTTTATGGACCGTTAGTTTGCTAGTTTCTTATGGACGTTTACCTGAGGGGGTTGATCCAGACAAGAAAATAAGCATTACTAATTGGTTGAGTTTGAATAAAGTAGAAAAATTTCCTTATATTATGCAAATAGCGGCTGTTTTTAATCGCCAACATGCAAGCTTAAATGAAACAGCAGCTTGGTTGACACTGCCTAAACGCTATGTTTATGCTTTTTATAATGGTGTGGCAGCACTTAATATGATTGAGAACAATCCTGAAAAATTAAATAAGAAAAAAATGATTACAATGACAAATGATGCAGAAAATGATGGAGGGATTAAAAACTTGCTTTTTAAGAAAATAATATAAAGTAGATAAGCTTATTTTTATCAATATTTCCCTTTGTTCATGGTTTTTGCTACTGTTTGATCTTCCTCAATCTGATTTTTAAGCAAGGATTTTAATATGGCAAAAGTGCTGGCAATAGCAAACCAAAAAGGTGGTGTTGGCAAAACAACGACAAGTGTGAATCTTGCCGCATCGTTTGTTTCTATTAAACGAAAAGTTCTTGTGATTGATATGGATACTCAAGGCAACGCAACTACAGGTTTGGGGCTTGATAAGCACAATCCGCTTATCTCTTTAAGTGATGTGTTATTAGAAACCGCAGATATTAAAGATGCCTTACAAAAAGCAGTTGATATTAATATCGATGTCTTATCAGGAGGTGCTGATTTAACCGTCGCTGAGTTGAGTTTGATTAATGAAGATCGGCGTGAATTTCGTTTGCGTACAGTTCTTGCTACGTTGCGTGATCAATACGATTATATTTTAATAGACTGCCCTCCCTCTTTGAATATTTTGACGGTAAACTCATTGGTTGCAGCAGATGGTGTTATAGTGCCGATGCAATGTGAATACTATGCGCTTGAAGGTCTGTCAGCGTTAATTACTTCAATTAATATGATCAAAGAAGAGGTCAATAAAGCCCTTGAGATAACGGGAATATTACGCACCATGTATGATTCTCGTAATAATTTATCACGGGATGTCTCTGAACAATTAACAGAACATTTTGGCGATACTGTGTTTGCGACTTCTATTCCTCGAAATGTACGCTTAGCAGAAGCTCCAAGTCACGGTCAGCCTGTTTTGAGTTATGATAAGCGTTCAAGTGGTGCATTAGCCTATCTTGCCTTAGCGGCAGAAATGATTCGTAAGGAAGCTAGTCAAACAGTCTCCTAGTATAAAAAAGGAATAATAGACAATGGCAAAGAAGCCGGGATTAGGTCGTGGTTTAGATATGTTGCTCAGTGCGGCATCAACAAAGAAAGATCAAACGGTTAATGAAACAGAATTGAAACAACTCCCCGTTGATAGGATTCAAAAAGGCCCTTATCAACCTCGTTTAAATATTGACCCTGATGCATTGCAAGAGTTAGCAGAATCTATTAAAGCACAAGGTTTAGTACAGCCTGTGATTGTGCGTCGTCTTGACTCAGGGCTTTATGAGTTAATTGCAGGTGAACGTCGTTGGCGCGCAGCGCAAATTGCAGGTTTGCATGAGATTTCTGCCATTGTGCGTGTGATTCCAGATCAAGCCGCTGCGGCTATGTCGCTGATTGAAAATATTCAACGCGAAGACTTAAATGCATTGGAAGAATCCCTTGCTATGAGCCGTTTAATTCGTGAATTTGGTTTAACGCATCAAGAAACAGCCAATGCAGTAGGACGCTCACGCACTGCGGTCAGTAATTTATTGCGTTTATTAGAGCTAGAAGATGAGACAAAAAAACTACTCGAAACAAAACAGCTTGATATGGGGCATGCGCGTGCATTACTCGCATTAGAAGGGAAAATTCAGCGAGATACCGCACAAAAAGTTGCAAAAAAAGGCATGTCAGTCCGTGATACTGAACATTTAGTTAAAAACATGCTAAACAGCACGCAAAGTTCTGTTAGCAAAGAGAAGGAAAAACCTGTTGAAGTGAGTAAGTTAGAGCAATCGCTGGCAGAGACGCTTGGTGCTGAGATTAATATTAAATACAATTCTCGTGGCAAGGGAAAACTGATTATTGCTTATAATAGTTTGGATGAGCTTGACGGTATTTTGGAGCATATTAAGTAAAATGGGCATGAATAAATTTTTAAGTGATGAAGATTTGGCCGTTATTCATACTTTGGATGATAACTCTCTTTATGCAGCACCTAATCTTATCGAGGAATTATTTACTTATCCGTATTTAAGTGATTCCTGTTTATTAGTTAGCTATGATGATGCAGGTAATCCGACAGGTTATATTCCACTGGGTATGTATTTGAGTGATAGCACATTAATAGCGTCCTATATTCCCGCTATTCCACCTTCACCGCCAATCTCTCCAATCTATACGCCTGGGGCAGAGCATGTTATTGCTGATTTAGGGAGTCTGCTTGATGAAGGGACGCTTTATTTTGATGTCGATATGGTCGCTCATTATAGTTTTTCATACTTAGAAGATACGGCAAGTGCTTATTGTTTGCCAATGAAAGATTATCTATCCTATTTATCGGCATCACGTCGTAAAGACTTTAGGCGTAAATTAAAGGTTGCTGAAAAATATCAAATAAAACAGGGGTCTCTTAGCGATGTTATGGAGGCATGGCCGTGGATGAAAAGTGTATGGGAAAAACGCGGTGCTTATGATAGCGAGCATGTTCAACGAGTTTTTAGGTGGTTAAAAGCAATAGAAGCCTCAGGTAGAGCGATTATGAAGGTTGATAAGTATTTATTGGATGGAAAATTTGTTGGGGTGAATTGTTGCGTTATGCATGACTATAAAGGCACGAGGCATATTGATGATTATTTAACATGGTATGATGCCTCGGTTGCCTCAGGGCTTGGAATTATCAGTGCAATTAATAATATAACCAATCCATTATATTATGGTGCGCGTTATAACCTTGGTTTGCCTGGTTATTATGGTAAAACCTTTGATGGACATGAATATAAATGGGATCTTTTTCCTGAATTTATTCGCTTAAAACAATCAATTATTCATATTGAGATTTAGAAAAAGTTAAGCGCTATGTCATACAATCCAAAACTCAATAAAACGGTATTAAGCTCACCGATTCATTTTTTTGCCTTTGGTTTCGGTAGTGGGCTTGCACCTTTTGCACCTGGGACTTTTGGTACACTTGCAGCCGTTCCCCTTTATTTATTGATGATTAATTTCGGCTTGTCACTTTATCTGCTGATGACACTTATTTCAATTGTGATTGGTTTTTGGCTGTGTGGTAAATCATCCGAAATGTTAGGAGTACACGATCACTCAGGCATTGTATGGGATGAGTTCGCAGGCTTTTTTATCACTATGATAGCCGCTCCGAAAAGTTGGCAGTGGATCGTGCTAGGTTTTGCTTTATTTAGACTGTTTGATATTTGGAAGCCATGGCCAATCCATATAGTGGATAAAAAAGTACAAGGTGGTGTAGGAATAATGATGGATGATGTGATTGCTGGAATCTATGCTTTAGTGGTGCTTCAATTGATAGCTTTTGCTAGCAATGAGTTCTAGTGTTCAATCTATATGTGATGGGTATATGGCATAAAAATAGGATAAGGTGATGAAATTATTACTAAAAATTATACGAAGAATCTTATTGTCTCTAATGATAATTACCTTATTATTCAGTATTATCTTTATCATTCAGTATTATACGGTTGGAACCAAACAGGATATAGATGCTTTTTTTGGTTTACTATTTATTGCTGCGATTTTTGGTATACCTTATTTGGTCTTTTTTAAATTATCCTCTAATAAAAAGCAGAAAAAGAAGAAAAAACATAAAAAAAGAAAGCTTATTTCCAGAAGATGTCAAGCCTGTCATTCACCACAATTGAAGTCATATAAAAATGGTTATAAATGTGAACATTGTGGTGCAATATACCACTAATTATTTTGATTATTATACAGAAAGGCTACCGCGAAAAGGTTTGATGGTGTACTCTCACGCGCCTATCTATATTTTATAAAGCAGAGTTTTTAAATGACAGTTAAGACACGGTTTGCACCTAGCCCTACGGGGTATCTTCATATTGGAGGCGCACGTACTGCGCTTTATTGTTGGTTATATGCACGTAAAACAGGCGGTAATTTTTTATTACGCATTGAGGATACTGATCGTGAACGTTCAACCCAAGCATCGGTAGATGCTATTTTAGAAGGGATGGAATGGCTACAGTTAGACTATGATGAAGAGCCAGTTTTCCAGACAGATCGCTTTGATCGTTATGCAGAAGTGATTCAGCAATTAATGGATCAGGGTGATGCCTATTATTGTTACTGTTCCCGTGAAGAACTGGATGAGATGCGTGATCAACAACGTAAAAACAAGCAAAAGCCACGTTATGATGGGCGTTGTCGTCATCGTAGTGAACCGCGTGAAGGCGTTGATCCTGTGATTCGCTTTCGTAATCCTACCGATGGTGAGGTGGTGATCGATGATTTGGTGAAAGGTAAAATTGTGATTGCGAATAAAGAGCTGGATGATCTTATTATTGCTCGTTCTGATGGTACACCGACTTATAATTTGACCGTGGTTGTGGACGATATTGATATGCAGATGACCCATGTTATTCGTGGCGATGATCATATCAATAATACGCCACGCCAGATTAATATGTACAAAGCACTTGGTGCAGAGCTACCAAAATTTGCGCATGTTCCTATGATTTTAGGTGATGATGGTAAACGTCTATCAAAGCGTCATGGGGCGGTGGGTGTTATGCAATACCGTGAAGAAGGGTATTTACCACAGGCAGTATTAAATTATCTGATACGCCTTGGCTGGTCGCATGGTGATCAAGAGATTTTCAGTCGTGAGGAAATGATTGCCTTATTTGATATTGGCGATGTACACAGCGCACCATCAACCTTTAATACAGAAAAACTGCAATGGTTGAATCAGCAGTATATTAAAACATTGCCGGTAGAAGAAATTATTAAGCATTTGCAGTGGCATATTGAAGATCAAAATCTGGATATTTCAAACGGTCCTGAATTGGCAGATGTTGTTAATGCTTCACGTGAACGTGCTAAAAGTCTGGCCGATTTAGTCGCTAGCTGTCGTTATTATTATGAAGATTTTACCGAGTATGATCTCAATGCGGCGAAGAAAAACTTCAAAACGGCAACACCTGATATTATGCAAGCATTGCGGGATCAATTAGAAAGTTTATCAGAATGGGAGCTTGATAGTATTGATACTGCTATAAAAGCAACCTGCAAAACACTGGATTTAAAACTCAATAAAGTGGGGCCGCCCTTACGAGTTGCAGTGACAGGAAGCGCGATGTCACCTTCATTGGATGTTACCTTAAAGCTAGTAGGGCGAGAACGTACTTTAAAGCGACTCACTCAAGCGATTGCCTTTAATCGTGCTAAGTATGCTTAGAACTTAGAAAGTAAGCTTAATCTTTATGCATAAGATTGCGACGGAAATGGATGGTTATTCATCAGCAACAAGCGATTTGATGCCTTTATGTGGTAAAAATATTCCACAACCTAACTGTCTATTTCCACCTAAGCCTACTTGTTGTATTTTGATAGAAGAGTCGCTATCTAAATCAGCAATCATTAAATGACGGGTATGCAAATCACCGTTTGGAGTCTTAATAATATGCGCTTTGCCACTCATCATTTTTTTGATATTAGCCCCTGTCATTTGTTTAAACTCACTCGCATAACGTTGTAAGAACTCATCTTCAGATTCATTTTTATCGCTGACTACATGACGGGAAAAAATAATACTGGTATTGACTAATTTCTTTTGTTTAGGTTTACCAAGTTTTAATGGATGGCCAGCAATGGTGAGTGTCTTGCCAGAGAGTGCTTTAGTCTTCTCAATAAATTCACGCGGTATACGCAAATAGAGTCGAGTACGACGAGAGGGATACAGGACTTGGTTTTCACCGTCTTCAGGACGCATCCAGCCATTATTACTTTCAGCTACAAAAAGTTGATGAATACCAATTTGTTTATTCCCCTTAAGCCAAGGTAGTGTTTGTTGCAATTGTTGGCGTAATTCCCATGCATGATCAAGTGGTAACTGCTTGCAGTTAATATTAAAACTGATGTCAATAATCTCATCAGGTATTTGATAAGGTAATGTTTTATCTTCGTCTTCTTGCCAGAACATGCAGGTCTCCTATAAAGAATATTTAAATCATTAACGAGCAGACTCAAAGGCTAGATTCAGTTGCTCATGCCAATCTTCTGGACGGTCATTATAATTAGGTGGTTCTATATCAACCTGAAAAAATAGTTCGCCCGTTTCTAGCGCATAGGTTTGAAGCGTTTTTTTTAACTCATCAAAGCTTGAAATATCATCCCCGCTTTGTAATAAAATTGCACTGAGTGATAGCATAATAATCCTCTCTTAGGGAGTAGGGTGTGTTAGGAACTTCCAAGTAAACAGCAGACCCTACAGTATTAATAAATTATAAGGCTCTTAATGCTGCAATACGATTTTCTAAAGGAGGATGCGTTGAGAATAACTCCATGAAACTTCTTTTAGAAGCAATACCAAATGCTGCCATTTCGCCATTTAAATGTGATTCTTCAGTGTCGCCTCTAAGACGTTCTAGAGCGGCTATCATCTTATTTTTACCGACTAGTTTAGCCGCATCTGCATCGGCATGGAATTCCCGGTGACGGGAAAACCAGTAGGTGATAAGAGAAGCCAATGCACCCAAGGTCATTTCTAGTGCAATGACAACCAGCATATGGGCAAGAAACCCTAAGCCTTCTTCATCATCTTCACTGAGTGCACTACTAATTGCACCGGCAATAACGCGAGCGGCAAAGATAACAAAGGTATTGATCACACCTTGTAATAATGCCATAGTCACCATATCGCCATTGGCGATATGACTTACTTCGTGTGCGAGTACCGCTTCTACTTCACCTTGATTCATTTGATCCAGCAAACCTGTGCTGACAGCAACCAAGGAATCATTGCGTTTCATGCCTGTCGCAAAGGCATTCATTTCTGGAGAATCATAAATTGCAACTTCTGGCATGCCAATGCCTGCCGCATTTGCTTGTTGTTGAATAGTATTAATTAACCATCTCTCTTCTGAGGTAGTTGGGTTTTCAATAACGACTAATCCCATTGAACGTTTTGCCATCCATTTGGAAATAGCAAGAGAGATAAAAGAGCCACCCATACCAATGACAAGTGCAATAATTAACATACCAGGCACACTTTTGGATGAGACACCAAAGACGGTGAGGATGACGGTTAACAACACCATAATCGCTAGGTTGGTGAGGATAAATAACAATATACGCATGATTTTTTCCTGTTTTTAGAAATAGTCTATTTTAAAGGTAGATCATTTACATGGGTACTATGAGGGAGTAAACAAGGTTATTAACTAAAATTCATCTAAAATTATTTTCGATTAAGAGATTGTTGGCTTGACTAAAACAAAGAAAAAATGATTGAATGAGTATTTAGCAAATACCATTGATTAAAAAGCCAATACTCTGATTTTTTTTGGGAAAATTGGATTGATTAATAAATTTTAAAAGCTAAACCGAGATTATTTTTGTTTTAAAATGGTCGGGACGGCGAGGTTCGAACTCACGACCCCCACACCCCCAGTGTGGTGCGCTACCAGACTGCGCTACGCCCCGACA
>WGBH01000009.1 GCA_015494435.1 Thiotrichaceae bacterium
ATCCTAATGCCTCCAATAAAATAGATGAATTATTAATCAAATATTTTGGCATAATACTTGCATTTAAAAAATTCTGTGCTATCTTTATGCTAACTTTTTATACGGAGCCCCTGAACCGTTAGCATTATTTTTCATGCAACGCATTGATTATGTTTATTTTAAAGTTCTCATACATTCTTCTTCGAGATTGCATATCATTACGATATGACTTTTCTTCTTATTTTGACTCTCCAACTTTTATTGGCCTTTTTTTTGCCAATTCCTCCCCGCCATTAACTGGCATTCCCTACTAGGTTTTTTATCCTATTAACTCTATCTCAACCTTATTACCTGTTTATTGTGTCAATAAATGGGTCAATATTATTCATACTAAACAAAGGAAATTATTATGGAAATCGCCGCTAGAACCGTTACACCTTCAGTAACAGAAATATCAAACCACGAATATTTTAATCAATTCGATGGTGTTGATGTTATTCATGATCTTTTAAAAAATAAAAAGTACAACCAAGCTGTCACTAAAATAAAACAGCTTTGCAAGGATGCAAAAAATGTGAAATTCCCTTTAAATAGAGGTGGTTATACTAGAAATATCCTCTCCAAAAAAGATGGCTATTGGCTGTCTTTTTTACATTGGGATAAAGATGTTATCACACCTGTTCATGGTCATCCTGATCAAGCTTTTCTCTATGCTGTTAAGGGAAATATTGAAATTAAAAATTATCAACAAGAAGGTAAAAAACCATTAGCACTTAAAGACACGGAATCATTAGCTAAAGGTGATTTTATATATAGCCACGGTCAAGCAAAGTCCTATGATAATGCGATTCATCAAATCAGTACTACAGAACAAGCACTAACCTTACATTTCTATTCTGACGATCCAACTAAAGGAAAGCTATTTAGAAAAAAATCTTCTTAACAACTTTTTAAAGTAATCTCGCAAAGGCGCAGAGCACTGTTGATATCAACCTGCTCTGTTCCTTTTCGAGAATATTAGGAACTTCCAAGTAATAAATAGACCCATATTGCGCAGATTTTTTGCTTCTGATTGGATTATCTCAAGAGGCGCATAGTTATTCTACGCAACGATTGAGAGGATTCAAGCAGGAGTAAAAGGGCAAGTAGGATGGGTAGATTTATTACTTGGAAGTTCCTTATTTCAATATTTAATTATTCGCTAAGTAGTACTGCTTTATTTTGCGCTACAAAGGCTTCTAATATAGTAAAAAACTCAAGCATATCCACTTTTTTATTACTGGTATTTATCGCCACAGATCGAATAAAGGTCGTATCACCTTGCGCACCATAACCAACCATTATCTGTTGTTGCTCATATAAGGCATTACAAAGCCATTTTGGGTCAATATTCTTATAATTAAAACAGATTGTTACGGAAGGACTCTGGCTATAAACAGTATAATCAGGATGTTGTTCAATATAATCATGGGCTACTTTAGATAATTGAAATTGATAATCAACAATCTTTGCTAAGCCTTCAGTTCCCACTGATTTCCAAAGCGTCCAAAACTTTAAGGCATCATTACGACGACCACATTGAATCGACATTTTCCCTAAATTATAATCATCATTATGCCCTTGATATAAATAATCCGCATCGTTACTAAAGGACTGATACAGATATTTCTTATCACGCACTAAAATCATGCTGCAACTTAAAGGGACACCTAACATTTTATGTGCATTAAAGGCTAAAGAATCAGAGTATTCACTCCCAGCTAATAAGTATTTATACTGCTCATTGAACATCACCGCCCCTCCTAATGCCGCGTCAATATGTAACCAAATATTATATCGCTGACACACCTCTGATAATTCAATGATTGGATCATAAACACCTAATACCGTTGTCCCTGCAGTTGCATTAACAAAAAAAGGACTTAAACCATTTGCTATATCCGTTTTGATTTGCGCCTCTAAAACATCTGCTCGCATTTTCCCATCACTATCTGCTGCAATATAACGCACATTATTTCGCCCTATACCTGAAAAAGATGCATTTTTAGCCATAGAATAATGGGATTCACTGGATGAATAAGCAATCAAAGTTTGTTGAACCCCTTTTTCTCTAATACTTGAATCAAACTTATCACGCGCCATCATCAAGCCCATAAAATTTGCCATCGAACCTCCTGTTGGAAAAGTTCCGCCACTGTTCTCTCCATAACCTATTTTGCTGCAAATTTGCTTAATAATTTCCTTTTCTACACACACCTGAGGTCCACCCACTTTATAAGTATACATACTGTTATTTAAAACCACTGCAAGTAACTCACCTAAAATAGCTTTACTTTTTCGCCCCGCAAAGAGCTGATTATAGAAACGATTACTGGCTGTCTTAGGTGTTTTTAATACTAATTTTTTTAGGTTTTCATTAAAGGCATCATTCGCCATTGGCTCATCAGCTAAGGATAAATCCAGTTGCTTCAATAAATCCTCAGGGTCAACACTTTCTGTCACAGGACAATCCTTTTCCTCTTGTTGTAATGCCTTAAAAATATGAATAAATGTTTGAAGATCCTTTTCCATATCCATTATTCAATTACCTCCTATTGTATAAAAAAGCATGAACATTACTTAAGAGCATAACATCAAGCAAGTGGATTTAATTTTTATTAGAATATTGCAAGAAAGCTATGAGATACTTCACGTTTTTTAAATTAAAAAATAAAACCGAGAGAGAAATCATTATGCCCCAATCCACAGACCGCCCTGTCACTCGCGCCTTATTAAGCGTTTCCGATAAAACTGGACTTTTAGAATTTGCCCAAACGCTCCACACCCGTGGTATTGAAATACTTTCTACAGGAGGTACGGCGAAAATATTAGCTGATAATGATATCCCTGTGATTGAAGTGTCTGATTATACGGGATTTCCTGAAATGATGGATGGGCGCGTAAAAACCCTTCATCCTAAAATTCACGGAGGTATTCTAGCCCGTCGTGGCACTGATGATGCGGTTATGAAACAGCATAATATTCCAGCGATTGATCTTGTCATTGTGAATCTATACCCCTTTGAGGCCACGATTGCCAAGAAGAATTGCTCACTGGAAGATGCCATTGAAAATATCGATATTGGTGGCCCTACTATGGTACGCGCTAGTGCTAAAAATCATGCACATGTAACCATTGTGGTTGATCCTAACGATTACGCACTGGTTGCGAATGAGCTTGAAAAAAATCAAGGTGCAATCCCTCAAACAATACGTTTTAAGCTCGCCACTAAAGCCTTTGAACATACCGCAAAATACGACGGTATGATTGCAAACTATCTTGGTAAAATTGTTGAAAACGATAAACTAGAAGGCTTTGCCAGCACTTTTAATATCCAATATAGAAAAGCACAAACGATGCGTTATGGTGAAAACCCACATCAATCGGCTGCTTTTTATATTGCAGAAGATCAAACTGAAACCTGCATTGCCACCGCTAAACAGCTACAAGGAAAAGAACTTTCCTATAATAATATTGGTGATACCGATGCAGCTCTTGAATGTGTTAAACAATTTAAGGATGCACCCGCCTGTGTGATTGTAAAACATGCTAATCCTTGTGG
>WGBH01000010.1 GCA_015494435.1 Thiotrichaceae bacterium
AAATAGAACAACAATCTGTAGCAGAATTAATGGCGGGGAGTTTCAATACACATACATTTTATGTTGCTAATAAGGCGGATACCGTCGCTAATACGGGTGATTTTGAGCTGATTCCATACTTTACAGCCCCTATATTGAAAAATATGATTTTGGAAAGAAAAAACAGTCATCTAAATAAAATATTAAAGTTAAATGTTGAAGCTGATAAAGGGCCAAAAGGTTTGTTGCAATTTGAAATGACTCCTCTTCGAATAAAGCTTATAGAACTCATAGATGGAAAAAAAAGCATAAATAAAATATTTAGTCTAATAGATATGGATAATAAAGAATTATTAAAAACGTTTGATCCCATTTATATGATGTTCCATAACTTTGATTTGATGTTATTAAAATAAAAAAAATTCCCAAAGATTTTAACAACCTATGAAATGCAAGAAAGATTTATAACAAAGTACTTATAAAAAATGACGAAACATAAAATGCTAACGATAACCCTCATTATGACAGGTGCATCAGGTGCTGTGTATGGTTTGCGTTTATTAGAAGAATTAGTCAAAGCGGAGTGTCAAATTTATTTATTACTCTCACGTCCAGCACATATTGTTATTAAAATGGAAACTGAGTTAGAGCTTCCTGTGCGTGCATCTGATGTTGCCTTATTTTTTACTCAAAAATACCATGCTAAGACAGGTCAAATCAAAGTGTTTGAAAAGGAGCAATGGTTAGCACCCATTGCAAGTGGTAGCGGTGTGGCAGATGTAACGGTTGTTTGCCCTTGTACCACAGGAACATTATCTGCGATTGCGGTTGGAAGTAGTAAAAACTTACTAGAACGTGCAGTCGATGTGGCTTTAAAAGAACGTAAAAAATTAATTTTAGTAGTGCGAGAAACGCCTTTTTCAGAAATTCATTTAGAAAATATGTTAAAGCTAACTCGCATGGGGACAATCATTATGCCTGCTAATCCTGGTTTTTATTTTAAACCGCAATCAGTAAATGATCTGGTTGATTTTATGGTAGCGAGACTATTAGATCATATCGGTGTTCAGAGTGAATTGCAGATACAATGGGGGGGATAGTGGATATTCCAAACAGAAATAAAAATCCTACATGATTTCGGTAATTTAATGACTTGACACTTCCTAGAATAAAAAATTAGCCTCCATTAGCGATTGTTTTTTAGACTTCGCTTGTAATTGCATAAGCCACACCTTATATTCTCCTACCTACTTTCATCGCTTTTGTGATTAAGCATTAGCAGTGAGAAATTTACGGTTATTAATTTAAGATAAGATGGTATAGAAATTTAGCCCGTTTTGACTTGCATTAGTCGCCAAATTTATCCCAATAAAAAAAGGAATACGCAGTGGCAACAATAAATATTACAGCAAATACATTTGAAGACATTATTACTAAAAATAACATTGTTATTGTCGATTTTTGGGCAGAGTGGTGTGGTCCTTGTCAGTCTTTTGCCCCTATTTATGAGCAAGTATCAGAGCAAGAAGAGTATAAAGATATTGTCTTTGGAAAAATTGATACAGAATCTGAACAAGAGCTAGGAGCGCACTTTCAAATTCGTTCTATTCCCACATTAATGATTTTCCGTGAGCAGGTGGTGTTGTTCTCTCAGCCTGGCATGATGAATGCTTCTCAATTAGCCGATGTCATTACTAAAGTACGTGAATTGGATATGAAACAAGTCCATGCAGAAATAGAAAAAGCAGCAAAATCATAATTTTTGTTGCTATTGATAAACCATCTAACTAATTTTAAGGTCTTTTATGAGTGCTGATTTTTTGGATTTTGAGCAGCCGATTGCTGAGTTAGAAGCAAAAATTGATGAGTTACGTTATGTTAGTAGTTCAGAGGTGAATCTGAGTGAAGAAGTTAAGCGACTTGAAGAAAAAGCAAAGACCTTAACTAAAAATGTTTTTAGTAAATTAACCTCTAAACAGATAGGTCAGCTCGCTCGACATCCATTACGCCCTTATACCTTTGATTTGATTGAGCTATTGTGTAGTAACTTTCAAGAATTGCATGGTGATCGTCATTACGGTGATGATCAAGCTATTGTCGGTGGTATTGCACGTTTTGATGATCAGCCCATTATGATTATTGGACATCAAAAAGGGCGTGATACAAAAGAAAATATTCGGCGTAATTTTGGAATGCCACGTCCTGAAGGTTATCGTAAAGCATTGCGCTTAATGAAGCTGGCAGAAAAATTTCATATTCCTGTGATTACCTTTATTGATACACCAGGCGCCTATCCAGGTGTCGGGGCAGAAGAGCGCGGTCAAAGCGAAGCGATTGCGCGTAATTTATTTGAAATGGCAAAATTGCGCACCCCTATTATTGCCACGGTAGTAGGTGAGGGTGGCTCAGGCGGAGCATTAGCAATAGGTGTTGCAGATAAAGTGATGATGCTGGAATACAGCACTTACTCTGTTATCTCACCTGAAGGTTGTGCCTCTATTTTATGGAAAGATGCCGATAAAGCGGATGAAGCTGCCGAAGCGTTAGGGATTACCTCAGAAATTTTAAGTCAGCATGGTTTAATTGATCGTATTATTCCTGAGCCATTAGGCGGGGCGCATCGAGATTATGATAAGCTTGCAGACGCATTGCGTGAAGCATTACAAACCAGTTTGCGTGAAGTACGTGCCTTAAGTATCGATAAGTTACTTGAAAAACGTTACAACAAACTAATGGCATTAGGTAAGTTTGAATAATAATTTAATTTGTTTCTTTGTAGACTACTCTAAGGAAATAAACGCACAAACAGTTTTATGCTTATTAGCACGGTGAATTTAGTAAAAAAACTTAAATTAATGACTACCTCTAAAAAGCTATTACTCGCCTATAGCGGTGGTCTTGATTCGCATGTTTTATTGCATTTATTAGCCCCACTGATTCATTCTTCCCAAGGTTTTCAGTTACGTGCTGTTTATATTGATCACGGCTTGCAAACTATGGCGACACAATGGGCGCAGCATTGCTTAACTATTTGTAAAGACCTCGCAATTCCTTGTAAGGTTATTTCTTTAAAACTGACTATTCCACAGGGAAAAAGCCTTGAAGCTGTTGCGAGAGAAGCGCGTTATCATGCCTTTTCTCAGATATTGCAAACAGATGAAATACTACTCACCGCACATCATCAAGACGATCAAGCAGAAACCTTATTAATTCAGCTTTTTCGAGGCGCAGGTATTAATGGCTTAGCCGCGATGCCAATTATAACCCCCTTTGCCAAGGGGCAACATCTACGCCCATTATTAGAGCAATCACGGCACACATTAGAACACTATGCACGCTCTCATCAGTTAAATTTTATCGAAGATCCGAGTAATCAAGATCAAAAGTATGACCGTAATTTCTTTCGTCATACGATTATTCCCTTATTAAAAAAACGCTGGTCAAGTATGGGAGACGTGCTAACACGCGTTGCGAAACATCAAGCAGATGCAAAAAACTTATTAGCAGAATATCTTGAACAAGATCTACCCTTACTAGTCGGTAGGCGTGAAGGAACACTGTCGGTTAAAAAACTTAAAACATTATCAAAAGTAAGATGCCATGCTGTTATACGCTATTTTTTAGAGAAAAAAGGCTTTCTAGCTCCATCGACAAAAAAACTGCATCATATTATTTCGGATGTATTAAATGCAAGGCAAGATGCAATACCCTGTGTCAGCTGGCAAGGGGTAGAGGTGCGTCGCTATCAAGATGATTTATATGCACTACCACCTCTTTTGGTCCATAATGAACAACAAATTATTCGATGGAATATTAATCAATCTTTGCAAATACCTTCGCTAAATAGGATATTGAAATTTGAGCAATTAGAAGAAATCAATCACTTGCTACTGAAAAAAAATCAGACGGTGGAAGTTCGTTTTCGACAGGGTGGAGAAAAAATCTATCAAGCTCACAGGAATTGTACGCAGAGCTTGAAAAAAATATTTCAGGAAAGGCATATTCCACCGTGGGAACGAAATCGTACTCCATTAATTTATATTGATAATATTTTAGTGTTAATACTATGGGATAATAAAGGGGTAAAAAATTGAAATTATTAGAAGGGTTGTTTGAAAACTTTTTATGGAAAAGTCGTTTAATGGTGCTTGCAGCGGTACTAGTGAGTTTGATCTCTGCCGCAGCAGTTTTGTATATGTCCAGCGTTGATGCATGGATTATGGTGAGTCATTTAGGTGAATATATATCCTCATCACTCTCAACAGAAGAACGATTCATATTAAGAGCAGAGACAATAAAACACGTTGTAGAAATTATTGATGGCTATCTATTAGCAACGGTATTGCTTATTTTTGCATTGGGTTTGTATGAGCTTTTTATCAGCAAAATAGATATTGCAGAAAACAGCGAAGGAGCCTCTAAAATACTGATTATAAATAATTTAGATGACCTTAAAAATCGTTTGTCTAAAGTGATTTTAATGATTTTAATTGTGCGATACTTTGAACATGCACTTAATATGAAATTTGAAACGCCTCTTGATCTACTCTATTTTGCAGGAGGGATTGCCTTTCTTGGATTGGCGCTTTACTTAACCCATAGTAGCGGTGATAATAAAGGGCATTAGCAGAAAATTTATATGATGACTAGGTTCATTTTGAAGCATAAAAATGGAATGGATTCCCTATAATTTGTTGTATTTTTAGTCACTTAATTATTCATTTCTTATAAAAACGAGTAAGATAAACCAGCACAAATGGAACTAAAAAACAAAGCACTAGTCTATAAACAGCATGATGCTTCTAGGGATAGAGTATCTTAAATAATAGTAAAAATAATAAAACTCCCCCTTTTTTTGATGATGGAAAGGGGGAATACTTCTTTTATAGCTTAGTGATATAAACGTGTTGTTACTAATGGGCTGTTCTTCATATTTGATAAAACTTTCGCACTTGCTAACACCACAAGATCAATCAAAGGCTCTAAAATAACAACACTCATATAGGCTGCTGCAAAAGTTGCAACAGAGATGAGATTTTCGCTTGTAAAGCCTTGTCCGTAGATTGCCCAAAAAACAACCCATGTTACGATGCCACCTTGATAAGCAAGTGATAATTTTAAAACTTGTGAATAGGCAAGGTCTGTATAAGCCATATTTTGTGGGATAATCTTCTTTGCTAATGTTGCCATAACAAATAAAGGGACTAATAAGGTAGTGACATTCACGCTATAATTGGGAAGATCAAAGGGTGCAAAGAAAAGTCCTTGCAGTAATAAGCCCATCATTAATGCAATACCCGTCGGTACTAATCCAAATAATAAAAACAGTGTAGAGCCTAAAATCAAATGAACCTCAGAGACGCCAACGGGATAATGAGGGAAGACTTCAAAAAATATTAAGACTAACAAACTGGCAAGCAAACTGCGTAAGCCCAGAGATAACCAGCCTTTTTCTTGAGATGCAGCCCAGACTTGTTTTGCTAAATAACCAAAAGATGCGATGGCTGTGCCATAGCTTAAAATCATTTTAGCTCCTTGTACTACGCCAACTTCAATATGCATAAAACTAATTCCTATAAAATTACACTATTTCCCGTTTCACCGCTCACTTCTTTAGGATGTAAGATGGGGGCTACTAACACTAATAATTTTTCACATGCTATCATATGAAGTAATATATTTTTACATAAATTATGAGAAATATATAACATGATAATTGAGAATATATTGCGTGAATAATCATGCCCTTTATCGTCAAATATAAGCTTTCAGTCATTGGATATGCAACTAAAACCATTTTTTCAAAGCGGTATATTCTATATTACGGAACCATGATTGAGAGGTTCTCAATCATTGCGCTAGAGGTTCTAACTTGCATTGTGCTTTGGGTATGATGAAGCCTCACAAATGGACTCAAATGCCTGTTGTTCTTTAGGAGTAAATGGGTAGGCGATCAGTTTTATCACATCAGTGGAGAGATTTCTCATGCAGGCATAAATGCTGCACATAATGTCCTGGCAGTGATGGGGTATTATCTGCCTCGGAGGAGTTAGCTTTGCTATGTGTATATAGTCGAGTGACCGCCCCTTCAGGACTCCAGTTACGCGCTAGTCATAGATATTAATGGAGAGCGAATCAACCTAATCGATTTGTATGCGATAGTATATGATTTTTAGAAGCGGAGTTAGGAACGTCTATTATTTAAAATAACATTGAATGTTTTGCTAAGCTGTTGCTGAACCTGTGACAGATCATATTGAGCATTAATAATACGATAACGACTAGGATATTGTTCTGCCATTTGCAAGTATTTTGCACGTATTCGATTAAAAAAGTCGATATTTTCCTGTTCAAAGCGATCTGTTTCTCCTCTATTTTTTGCACGATTCAAACCTGTTTCAGCATCTACATCAAATAAAAAAGTATAGTCAGGTCGGCACTCCCCTTGTACCCAGTTTTCTAAAGTAGCAATGCGATCTATTGGAATACCTCGTCCTCCCCCCTGATAGGCATAACTAGCATCGGTAAAACGATCACATAATACCCACATCCCTTGTTTTAACGCAGGTAAAATTTTCCTTTGTAAATGTTCTGCTCTAGCTGCAAACATCAATAATAATTCTGTATCTTGATGCATGGAAGGGAGTTTTTTCGAGAGTAAAATCTCACGAATAGCCTCACTAATTTCTGTCCCACCTGGCTCACGGGTTACTAATATTGGCACACCTTTTTGCTGGAGTTGTTGGGCAATAAACTGCATATTAGTCGTTTTTCCACCGCCTTCAACCCCCTCAAAACTTATAAAAACACCCGACATTATTTATCTCCCTGATAACGTTTTTTATTGCCTCTTAATTGATAATGAATCACTGCTTTTTTATGTTCAGAATAGGTTTTTGAAAAATGAGACGTGCCATCACCCCTAGCAACAAAGTACAGTGCCTTTGACTCAGCAGGATGAAAAACCGCATTAAGATCTTCTGCACTTGGTGTTGTAATCGGCGTAGGCACTAAACCTGTACGTGTATAAGTATTATAAGGATTATCACTTTTAAGATCGCGTTTACGAATATTGCCATCAAACTTATCCCCTAAGCCATAAATAATGGTTGGGTCTGTTTGTAACATCATACCTTTTTTAAGGCGATTTAAAAAAACGCGAGCAATCAAAGGTCGTTCAGTAGACTGTCCTGTTTCTTTTTCGACAATAGAGGCCAAAATCAAGGCATCATAAGGTGTTTTGATTTCAGAATGCGGTTCACGTTTATCCCAGCCATCTTTTAATTTTTTTAGCATGGTTTGATGACTTCGCTTTAAAAATTGTAAATCCGTTGTATTGCTAGGGTAACTATAGGTATCAGGAAAAAACCAACCTTCTGGATTAGGATAACGCTCCCCCTCTTTTGTCTGCATCAAATGCATTATATTTTTATAATCATCATCCGAAAGTGTTTGCTTGAGATGAGGATCGGCTTTAATGACTTTGATTATTTCTTTAAAAGTATAGCCTTCTATGATTTTAGTTTGGTGCTGAATCGTTTTTCCTGAGGTAAAATGTTCGAGTACCTCACTCACCGTCATTCCTTTTTTTAGAGAAAATTCACCTGCCTTAATTTTACGATCTTGTTTGGATAGTTTGGCTAAAATAACAAAGGCAAATGCAGGTTTAAATAGATCTTGTTGCTCTAAAAGTCTTGCTACTTGACGAATATTACTGCCTTTTTTAATAACAAAACTTGTAATATCTTCTTTTAGTCTTTGGCTGGTATATTTTTGATAAAAATAATTACCTGCAATCCCTGCTCCAACAAATACTATTATTAATAATGAGAATAATCCTTTAAAAAATCTTTTCATTCTAATTACTCTTTTTTTCTAATAGTCTAATTTTTTTTTGTAAATTATTAATTACAGTAAATACAAAACTTCCTTTTTTATATTCAAAGTACCTTTCATTGAGTTTGACTACAAACCACAGACCGATGACTGAGTTAGTAAAAAAAATCCCATTCGCATTATCTATATCTTGCATCGACACGCATCGCTCTATTACATCAATATTTTCTTTAGCTAACAAGGATATAATATAAGCACGCATAATACCTTTGATACCACATTGCTCCAGCGAGGGTGTGATTATCTGTTGTCCTAAAATAAGAAATACATTACTCATCGTGCCTTCAATAATATTACCTTGAATATCACTCACAAGTCCCTCCTGACAATCATTCACTAATTCACTACGTGCAAGCACCTGTTCTAAGCGGTTCAAATGCTTAAAACCAGCTAATAAGGAATTATGTGTAAGCTGAGTATGGCAGTATTGAATTTTGATGCCATTATGACGATAGTTCTCAATATTTTCGGGAAGCTTATGTAATGCCAATAATCGTGTAGGTTTATTCAACCCTTGGGCTGAATAACCACGTCCACCTGAACCACGGGTAATAATAATTTTTAAAATACAGTGACTGATATCTTGAGTAAGAAAGGCTATTTCTTGTCGCAAAATTTTCTCATCCAGACCGAGAATTTTGAGAACACGACAACCCCAATTTAAACGCTCTAAATGCTCATCCAGTAAAATACTCTTTCCTGATGAGATTAATAAGGTCTCCCAGACACCATCGCCATATTGAAGACCTCGATCTGATACTGGCAAGGAATTTTGAAGTCGTCCATTGACCAATATACGCTGTTTCAATTTAAATCTTTTTAAAAATCAACGTACCATTAGTACCACCGAAACCAAAAGAGTTACTCATAGCAATATTCACTTTTGTTTCGCGCGCTACGTTTGGGACATAATCCAAATCACAAGCAGGATCAGGGTCAATTAAATTAATCGTCGGTGGCAAAACTTGATCACGAATAGCTAAAATACTAAATATTGCCTCAATCCCTCCCGCAGCACCTAATAAATGACCTGTCATTGATTTTGTTGAACTAATTGCAACCTTACGCACATGATGACCCATTGCACGTTTAAGCGCCTGAGTTTCAGCAACATCTCCCGCAGGCGTTGAAGTGCCATGTGCATTAATATAATCAATATCTTCAGGGTTTATACCCGCATCCTTCATGGCATGAACCATACAACGAGCAGCGCCTTCACCATCTTTAGAAGGAGAGGTCATATGGAAGGCATCACTACTCATCCCAAAACCAACCAACTCACAATAAATTTCAGCACCACGGGCTTTAGCTAATTCATATTCTTCTAACATGATAATCCCCGATCCATCCCCTAAGACAAAGCCATCACGACCTACATCCCATGGCCGACTCGCTGTTTGTGGATCATCATTACGTGTAGAGAGCGCACGAGCCGCCGCAAAACCACCAATGCCTAACGGTGTTGAACCCATTTCTGCACCACCTGCTAACATAATGTCCGCATCACCGTATTGAATCATACGCATCGCATCGCCAATACTGTGTGTTGCGGTTGCACAAGCTGAAACAGGCGACATATTATGCCCTTTAAGACCGTGCATAATGGATAGATTACCTGCAACCATATTGACAATACTACTTGGCACGAAGAAAGGTGAAATTTTTCGTGGCCCACCATTAATAAAGGCTTGATAGTTTTTTTCAATGGTTCCAAGACCACCGATGCCTGAACCGACGATAGTTCCAATACGTTCAGCGTTTTCATCTGTGACTTCTAGTCCAGAATCTACTAGGGCATCCGTACCAGCTCCAATCCCATAATGTATAAAAGGATCCATCTTACGTTGATCTTTACGTTTGATATAATCATCAACCTTAAAATCATCAACATTTCCCGCAATTTTTACTGTAAATAAACTGGTATCAAATAAGTCTTCACTGATTGCATTAATACCACTTTGACCTTCAACTATATTCTTCCATGCGATATCAATTTTAGAACCGACTGGAGAAACAATTCCTAAACCTGTAACAACAACTCGACGATTTGACACAATAGCTTTCCACCTAGGAGATTAATTAGGAAAATATTTAAGCACTTAATCCATTAATACTTTCCTAATTAATCTAAAATATTACACAATAAAACCGCAACTTTTACGATTCAAAAGCCACGGTTTTTAAGATCTATCAATAGATAAATTATCCGTTATGGTCGTTAACGTAATCAATCGCTAACTGAACCGTTGTAATTTTTTCCGCCTCTTCATCTGGAATCTCTGTTCCAAACTCTTCTTCTAAAGCCATTACCAACTCAACTGTATCTAGTGAATCTGCCCCTAAGTCATCAACAAATGATGATTCATTTTTTACTTCGCTTTCTTCAACGCCTAACTGCTCAACAACAACACTTTTAACGCGTGCTTCAATACTCATGGTTTACATTTCCTTCATTAATAATAAAATTCTACCTAACCCCTATTGATCATCACATTTATATAGGGCACAAATTATTGATACCTCAATACTAGCAGGGTTTAAGTTCTAAAATAGCGCAATGGCGGTGCATTGTAATAAAAATGCTTTGCTCTTACCAGATATAACGTCATCTGTATACTACACCCCCATCCCATGCTTTAAGACATATGCATACCACCATTTATATGCAGGGTTTCACCTGTCACATAAGCTCCCATATCGGATGCCAAAAAGAGTACTGCATGCGCAATATCCTCTGGATTACCTAATTTACCTAAAGGAATCTTAGTTAGCATTTCATTTCGTTGTTTATCCGAAAGAGCCTTCGTCATATCCGTATCAATAAAACCGGGGGCAACAACATTGACCGTAATACCACGCGAACCAATTTCCCGTGCTAATGATTTAGAAAAACCAACAATGCCAGCTTTAGCTGCTGCATAGTTAGTCTGCCCAGCATTTCCAATTGAACCTAGCACGGATGCAATGGAAATAATACGTCCTTGCCTCGCTTTCATCATTCCACGCAAGCATATTTTACTGAGCTTAAAGACCGAACTAAGATTAGTTGTGATAACATCATCCCATTCATTATTTTTCATTCGCATCAATAGGTTATCACGGGTAATACCTGCATTATTAATTAAAATTGAAATCATACCATAATCAGCCACAATCATTTTTATAACATTATTAATGGACTCATCATTGGTTACATCCAATACCATTCCCTGTCCTTTAATTTTTGCTTTTGCAAAATAATCACTAATTGCCTCTGCCCCTGTTTCGCTGGTTGCAGTCCCTATTACCGTTGCCCCTGCTTTACCTAACGTTTTTGCAATTGCTTGACCTATACCGCGACTTGCTCCCGTTACCAACGTCACTTTTCCTTCTAATGATTCTTCTAAATTCATCTAATTTATCTCTTAATTATTTATGGATGAAACATTCAAACACCCGCTGATGTATTGGTCAACTCTAATGCTTTTTCTAATGAAGCATTATCATGAATACAAATATTTCCCAAACGACGATCAATGCGCCGATTCAATCCAAATAAAATTTTTCCAGGTCCGAATTCTATAATACTATCCGCCCCTAAATCATTTTTTAACGTATTGATTGTATCCACCCAAAGCACAGGCTTGAACAATTGTTCAGACAATGCTGTTTTAATCTCATCAGTATGATTAAAACTTTGTGCATTGACGTTATGAAGCACCGATATATTTGCAGAAGAAAAAGGAATATCAGACAATTTCTCAGATAACTTTATAGCCGCATCTCGCATTAATGAGCAATGCGAAGGTACACTCACTGCAAGTTTAATCGCGCGTTTAGCACCTGCAATTTTTAATTGCTTTATAGCTCTATCAATTGCTTGAGAATCACCTGCAATAACAACCTGCCCAGGAGAATTAAAATTAACCGCTTCAGCAATACCATCCTCTGCTGCTTGTTTACAAACTTTTATCACTTCCTCGTCTTTTAGACCTAAAATTGCAGCCATAGCACCTTCACCTTCTGGCACTGCTTGTTGCATTAAACTTGCTCTTATTGCAACTAACTCAAGCGCATTTTCAAAAGATAAAACACCTGCAGCCACCAAAGCACTGTACTCCCCTAAACTATGCCCAGCCATACCTATTGGCAAAGCACCGCCTTGTGCCTGCCAAACCCGCCATACAGCAATACCTGCTGTTAACATAACAGGTTGTGTGTTTTCCGTTTGATTGAGTGAACCATCCTCTGTCACTGTTAATTGCCATAAATCTCGATCAAGAAAATCAGATGCTTGTTGAAAGGTATATTTCACCTCTGAAAATGAATCGGCTAATTGTGCCAACATTCCTGTGGATTGAGATCCTTGACCAGGGAAGACTGCTGCAAATGCCATATTAACTCCTCGTTTATTGTATTGAATGGATATTCCATTTTTTATAGTATTGCCTATCTATATAGGCAAAATTTCGTAAATAAAGCACTATTTATCACGAATTTGATC
>WGBH01000011.1 GCA_015494435.1 Thiotrichaceae bacterium
ATAAGAGACAGACATAATACGCCCAGGAAATTGAGCTGTTAATACAACCGTTTTATAGGGGATAACTGTACTGCCTAAAACGGTTCGGGAATTTGAGGGAGAACTTTGTACAGTAACAAAGTTCGCTGCCATAGAGACAGTGGGCAAGAGCAATCCAAAGCTGATTAACAATCCCCAAATAAATACATTAAGTTTTATTGTTTTAACTATTTTCATTTTATTGAAATTCCTATACGTGGATAGAGTACTAGAAGGTTATTAAACCTTTCTAAAAAAGGAATAACTGCAAATAATGGTACCACCCGACATTTGCAGCTTGATGCAGTGCTATTATAGTTGTAAAGGCATCCTAGCGTTAAGCGACTCTTTAATACGATGAGGAGTCATTTTAATCGCGACTATAACTTTTTACACTTTATAAAGCCAGTCAATTTAAGCACCTATAAACAAGATACAAGCAAATAAGGTAATGCAATTGAATGCGACAAGATGGCTCTAATATTTGCTAAATGCATAAAAATACTAATAATTATTAGACCGCTTGTCGGATAGAATTATATAATATTAGAATATTTGCAATTACTTAATTATTTTGTTTTATGTCTCAATAAATAGAAATAAGTCGGACAATTTTCCCCCATCTTTTATGGGTAATACTAATCTCTACAGCTTTGGGCAATTTAAATTTATTTTTAATTCGCCATTTTGTTTGCCAACGCTTATTTTTCGTCATAAAACGAAAACTAATATTCTCAACGCCATTCATTAACGGCATAATAATAGGTTTGCCATCGAGATGATCAACAAGAGACCATGACCAGCGTTGTAATTCACCTTTGTCTAAGACATAACGCACTCGTTGCAAAGAGCTTCGTAACGCTCCCGCAGGATTAGGATTACCACTGCGTGTAAATTCTAACACACCCTCCAAACCTAAATCGGTTTGCACGGCTGGAAATGATTCACCATACCCTGCATGGCGTGGTCGAGCCACTAATTGACGGATGTCTTTTTCCAAAAACATCATACTACGCTGCAAGTCTTTTAAGTCTTTTTCATAGGCTTGGGTGATGCGATTACTGGTTAAGACGCTATTGAGACCTGCATATGCCATTAATGACATGGTTGAAAAAATCACCATCGCAATGAGGAGTTCTAATAAAGTAAAACCTGATACGCTACGCATAATCTTTCTCTAATTCATTTATGGCTTTGCAAAAAAACCAATGGCGACTGCACTAGGGGATGAGGATAAGGCAGCCGAAGCCCCATGATAGACAGAGACTTCTAAACGATTAACATCATCAATTTCAGTTTTTATTATTTTTTGTACCCAAACCCATTTTTGATGTGCCATTTCCACTTCCCCTGTTGATTCGCCCGTTTTTAACCATTTTCCTTCCAATTTGACCTTCTCTAATTGATTTAAGCCAACCCATTGAGCAAAAGTTTTTTGTGATAGCAAGGAGGCATTATGAGAGCTACGCCCCATCACTTTAACTGCACCACCTAAAGCAACCGCAATAACCAATAATGCCACCATGACTTCAATTAATGTGAAGCCTTTTGAAGCTGATATATACATAGGATTACTCTTTTTTAAACACTGTTTTCTTTGTATTGCCAATGGCATCAAACACAATTTTAATACCACTGCCGGTAGCAAAAGACAGCTCATATTCAAAGGGAGTCATTTCGCCACTAGAAAGGATAAAGACCTGAGGTTTCAGCTTCTTTTTTTCATCTTCCTCTTTAAAAACAAAATCATCATTATTTTTCGCTAATGACACATCAACACCATCTAAATACAATGATGTTTTAGTACCTGATGATAATTTTCGCTCTCGAAAAGGGCCTTCGGAAAAAAAGATCCAGTCTTCACTATCATCTTGCTGTTGCAAAAAAGAATAACCCTCTGCATCCATTTTCAAACCAAGCTGCCGCGACTGCAAAATAGCCTCATCTTGTGCTAATTTTACTAAAGCAATAAAACGATCAGCCTGCTCTTTAAGTAAA
>WGBH01000012.1 GCA_015494435.1 Thiotrichaceae bacterium
CATGGTTCAAGCTAAGGTAACACTTTTAAATTTAATTAAGGTGTTTTTATTGTATTCAAATGATTGATATTAAAGGATTTAACTCCTTGTTATAGTCCTCTATCAGAATATAAAAGTGTTACCTTGTATCCAGTATTATTGAACCATGCCATATTTTATTATTACTCGATGCCCCAGTTTTTAAATCAAAAAAACGTGTGTTCAGCCATTTGCTCGATAAATCAATGAACTTGTCGCTTCTAAACGCCCCAAGTTTCGTCCAATCATATGTTTACCAGAAGGCATCAGCTGAAAGACGGTCTTAATTTTTTTCGCAAGTTCTTTTAGTTTTTTACCAATATCCTCAGCGGAGGAAAGTAGATCAGCAATTGTTTCAAGTAATGCTTCCATTTGAAGTCGTCTTAGTAGGCCACCAACGGTATTCATTGGTTGTTTGCTTTCAATGCAGGCTTTTTGCTCAGGGTGAAGGAGGAGACAATGGTCAAACAATAGACTCAGGATCAGGCCTCTGCTTGATCCGTCCTCACCTAATTGTTTGACCTCTCGCCCCCATCCCTCATAAAGCTTCCAGTCTTCAAAGAAAACCTCTACAAGCCACCTCAAAGTATAGGCTTGAATAGTATCGATCGTTCTCCATCTCATATCGGTTGCAACAAGATAACGATAATCCGTTTCACCTTCGTATTTCAAGGCAATAACAAAGCGTTTTTTTCCATGCGCATCAACATATAAACGTGCACTACTGACGGTTCCTTCAAGAGTTTTTCCTCCTCTTATTGAAAATGTCTTAGCAACCCCATGATTTATTTATAAAAAGTGTTGTACTGGGGAATGAAGGATGCCGAATTTCTTGGGTTTGAAAATTATTTAGTGCTACTAATAAATTCAGTGATATGGGCCAAAAATTCGTCTGGTGACATTTCTCCAACCACTCGAAAGGAACGATATTCTTGTTTTTTCTTATCAAAGAATAAGATGGCAGGAGGACCGAATAAACTAAATTTTTTATTGAGAGCAATATCCAAGTTGTCATTTTTGGTCACATCGGCTTGTACTAAAATAGTCCCTTCTAATGCTTTAATAACACGTGGGTCAGTGAATACTTTGTGTTCCATTTCTTTGCAAGAAATACACCAATCAGCATAAAAATCAAGCATGAGGGGCTTGTTTTGCGCTGATGCGTTTTCTAGTGCTAAATTTAAGCCCTTAATACCTTTGATAGGACTAAAAACCAATGATTCAGATGGGCTTGTTTGTGTTGTAGATGCATTTAGCGTTTGCTGAATGATGGTTTTATCTTTTAGTGGTGTAAAGAAGCTTTTGTTGCCTTTAGCAATGCCTAGCACCAAAACAACACCGTAGATGAAGAGAATAATTCCTATTGTTTTCCATAGTCTGTCCCAGCCATTGGCATTTGTGTCCAGTGCATCTAGGGCTTTCATATAGATGGCAGAGCCAATTAATAATATAGCTGTCAATAAAATAGTAATTTCGATAGGTAGAATACGTTCTAGCATCCAAATAGCAAGACCTAGCATTACGACGCCAAAGACGGCTTTGACTGTATCCATCCATGCGCCCGCTTTAGGGAGTATTTCACCTGCTACAGTGCCGATCATTAATAAAGGTACGCCCATACCAATACCTAACATAAACAGTGATAACCCACCAAGAAGTGCATCTTTAGTATCAGCAATAAAAATTAATGCACCTGTTAAAGGAGCTGTGACACAAGGGCCAACAATGAGTGCGGATAGCATTCCCATGATTGCAGCACCGAGTAATGTACCACCTTTTTGTTGATTACTAATACTCGTTAGCTTGTTTTGAATGCTAGCTGGCATTTGCAGTTCGTAAAAACCAAACATAGCAAAAGAAAGAATAACAAAAAGTAGTGCGAAAGCAGCGATAACCCAAGGTGTTTGTAGGGCTGCTGTTAGGCTTTCCCCACTGAGTCCAGCCAGAACACCGACGATAGCATAGGTTAATGCCATAGGAAGAACATAGGCTAAGGAGAGGATAAAGGCTTTTTTCTTGGAAATATTGTCACCTTGGCCTGAAATGATACCAGAAAGAATTGGAATCATTGGGAAGACGCAAGGGGTAAAGGTGAGCGCTAAACCTGCAATGAAAAATAACCCAAGAATAGTGAATAGATTGTTGTCTTTTAGAATATTAGTAAAGCGATCCTGTTCTGATATTTTTTCACTATCGCTAAGACTCGTGAGAGTTTGCATCTGACTCGGCTCTGGGGCTGAGGTAAGGTCAATGGTTTGTGTTTTATTTTGTGGTGGATAACAGATACCAGTTGATTTTGAGCAACCTTGGTAAATGGTTTTTATGGTGATTGAGTCGGCTTTTCCAATTAAAGGGATTTTTACTTCAAAGTCTTTGTTGTAGACAACAGAATCACCATAGGTTGGGTCTTTGTGTTGCTCGCCTTTTGGCATTATCCATTTGTCTAGCTTAATGCCTTGAGCATCAATTAGTCGAAATCTGATTTTTTTCTGATATAGATAATGCCCTTCTAAAATTTGCCAACGAGCATTTAAGGTTTGTTTATCCTGTGCAGTGATATCAAAAGCAAAGGCGACATCAGCAGGAACAGGACCACCGTTGTTTGCTTTTTTATTAAAGGTTGGAATGCCTAGCTCTTTTGCTAGGTCAGAGGGTTTTGTTGCAGTTGTTGTTTTGGTTATTGAGCTTAGATTAGACATTTTTCCAGTGTCAGCAGAATCATCAATCCCTGAAAAGCTATCAATTGTAATGGGTGCAGTAACCGCGGTTGTTTTTGGTAATTCAACCTTTAATGAAACTTTTTGGGGTGGGTAGCAAACTCCTAAATCAGCACAGCCTTGTGATTTGGTTTTTAGTTTAATTGAGCTTGCATTGCTCTTGTTCTCAATCGGTATCTTTATGGCAACACGTTTACGGTAAATAATAACTTTTCCAAAAACAGGGTCGTCTTTGGAAATACCTTCAGGAAAAATAGGTTTTCCTAATACAATATTAGGTGTGTCAGTACTAAAAGAAAAACGTTTCTGATACATATAATAGCCGTCGGCTATTTCCCATGTTGCTACAATGGAATCACTATTCGTACTCTCGATAGAAACTTGAAAGGCTTTATTTGGTTTTAATAGGCTATCAGGGTTGAGTGCATAAATATTGCTGGTAACGAAAAGAAAAATGAGTATCAGTAGTTTTTTCATTAGTTGACTGCTTCTTTATTAGAGATAGAGGTGTTTGGAAGTTCTCAGTAAAACATCCTTAAGCCTGATAATAATATTTTAATATGGGTGTGTTGATAAAAAGTACGTAAGAAAATAATGGATAGATGCAGGGAAAGCCACCACTACATCTTTATATTAAGAACAATTAATCTTGAGTTATTAGCCCATTTTTAATCCAGCCAAAAAACCAGCGGTAGCACTGATGCCTTTTCCACCGATATTAGATAGCCTTTCCATTAAAAAATCACCTGATTGCTTTGCTCCCGATGTGGCTGTGTCGGCCATATTTCTTAAGCTTTCATTATCTACTCCATCATATCCGTAATATTGAGAGACAAATAACGCAACAATACCCGCTCCTGCAAGAAATAAGACCAGTTTCAGCGCTTTTTTTGCAAAAAAACCAACGGCAAGTCCAATAGCAAAAGGAGCGCCTACTGTTGTCAGTAAAAAGTTAGTTGTATCATCATTCATAATATTATATTGATTCCTGTTTTTAAGTTCTTCTGAGAAGATTTACTCGATCATTATTGTTGTTAGCTTTTGTAGAAAAAAACAACGTATAGTGTAACGCTTTTTAGTATAATTTTCTGCCCTTTTCGTTGAGTGTTATTATGCAAATAAGTTCCCCATCTTCTACTCATCGCTTTTGTGTTGCGCCTATGCTGGATTGGACAGATCGTCATGAACGCTATTTTTTGCGCTTAATGTCACGCCATGCCTATTTATACACCGAAATGATAACAATAGGTGCATTAATTCATGGTAATCGTGATCGTTATTTGCAGTTTAATGATCAAGAACAACCTATTGCATTGCAGTTAGGAGGCAGTGATCCCAAAGCTTTGGCTGAATGTGCCAAAATGGCAGAAGATTATGGTTATAACGAAGTTAATATTAATGTGGGTTGCCCTAGTGAAAGAGTACAGAAGGGAGCATTTGGTGCTTGTTTAATGGCTGAGCCAGAGCTTATTGCTGATTGTGTTGATGCGATGCGTGCCGAAGTAAAAATCCCTATTACGGTGAAAAATCGTATTGGTATTGATGAGCAAGATGAAGAGCAAAATTTACGTCAATTTATTGACGTGGTTTCTAAAGCAGGTTGTGAGACCTTTATTATTCATGCACGCAAGGCTTGGCTGAAAGGTCTAAGCCCAAAAGAAAATAGGGATGTGCCACCGCTTAACTATGATCTAGTGTATCAAATCAAGCGTGACTATCCTCATTTGAAAATTATTATTAACGGTGGTATCAAAACGATTCAATCTTCATTAGCGCATCTACAGTATGTGGATGGTGTGATGTTAGGTCGAGAGGTTTATCATAATCCTTATTTAATGATACAGGTTGATGGGAACATTTATGCAGATGAGAGGGAAGTTTTATCGCGCAAACAAGTATTGGAACAGTATTTTTCTTATATAGAACAGCAGATGGGGCAAGGCGTTTACCTCAAACAGATGAGTCGGCATTTACTCGGTTTATTTCAAGGTCAACCCGGCGCAAAAGCATGGCGACGTTATATTAGTGAAAACGCTTACAAAGAAGGAGCAGGGATAGAGGTATTGCAACAGGCGTTAGAGAAGGTAAATTCTTAAACAAATTGTCCTGCACACCAACCAGAGGACCATGCCCATTGAAAATTATAGCCTCCAAGATGTCCTGTAACATCAACTGTTTCACCAATAAAATAGAGTCCTGATACTTTTTTTGACTCGAAGGTTTTTGACGATAATTCATCTGTGTTGACACCACCGGTGCACACTTCGGCAGTTCGCATACCTTCTGTTCCGCTAGGTATGAGTTGCCAATTGCTAAGTTGTGAGGCGAGTTGCTCAATTTCTATAGTCGTATACTGTTGCATTGGCTTGTTTAGCAATAGTGTTTGACAGAGCTTTTGTGATAATTTTTTAGGTAGACAGTGGTTCAGGCAAGTTTTTAATTCTGCTTTTGGATATTGTTTTTTTTGATCTTCTAGCCATTTCTTGCTATTTATTTCAGGTAGTAAATTGATATGAATTTTATTACCTTTGCGCCAATAAGATGAAATTTGTAACACCGCAGGACCACTTAGACCACGATGTGTAAATAATATAGCTTCATGAAAACACATTTGTTGACAACGAATACTAACTTGAACAGAGAGTCCAGAAAGTGGTTTAAATATTTGCTCAAGCTCCTGTTGAGGAAAGGTGAATGGAACAAGAGCGGGAACGAAAGGAATATTTTTCAAACCAAATTTTTTGGCTATTTGTACGCCAAAATCACTTGAGCCCATACGAGGAATAGAAGGGCCACCTGTTGCAATAACCAGTGATGTTGCTTGAAATTTACCAAAAGAGGAGTCGATTATAAACAGTGAGTTATTTTTATTTATTTGTGTGATTTCACAGTTAGTTTTTATTTCAACATCATTGTTTTTGCATTCTGATAAAAGCATTTCAACAATAGCCTTTGATCTTTGATCACAAAAAAGCTGTCCTAAGGTCTTTTCTGTCCAGCTTAAATCGTACTTATTCAAAAGTGCAATAAAATCCCAGGGGGTATATCGGGCTAAAGCTGATTTGCAAAAATGTGGGTTTTTAGAGAGATAAGCATCAGTATTGCTATTAAGATTAGTAAAATTACAGCGCCCACCTCCCGAAATAAGGATTTTTTTACCTACTTTTTCCGCTTTATCCAACAATAATACATTTTGCCCTTTTTTTCCCGCTTCAATAGCACACATTAAGCCAGCAGCGCCTGCTCCAATAATCAGAGTATTATAGGTTGACTTTAGCATCATTTAATCAGTTTTCTAATTACTTGTAATTAATCTAATATTTCCTAAAAAAGGAGGGTAGCAGAATGGTGTTTTATTTGTTACCTAAAATAATATGAAAAATATTGATTTTGATGGTTGACATAACGTAGCGAATCCCTCAGAATTCGGCGTCTGATTTCGGAGGGGTTCCCGAGTGGCCAAAGGGATCAGACTGTAAATCTGACGGCTCAGCCTTCGGAGGTTCGAATCCTCCCCCCTCCACCATTTTTAGTAAGTTATACGATTTGTGTAGTATTTGCGGGTGTCGTATAGCGGTAATACCTCAGCCTTCCAAGCTGATGCTGGGGGTTCGACTCCCCCCACCCGCTCCATTTTTATAGTGTGTATTTGAGTTATATTTGGCTCATATAGCTCAGTTGGTAGAGCGCGTCCTTGGTAAGGACGAGGTCATCGGTTCAAATCCGATTATGAGCTCCAGCACATTAAATTATATTGTAACAATTCAGTTGTAGGGTATCTCAACATGTCTAAAGAAAAATTTGAACGTAATAAGCCACATGTCAATGTGGGTACAATTGGTCATGTTGACCATGGAAAAACAACATTGACTGC
>WGBH01000013.1 GCA_015494435.1 Thiotrichaceae bacterium
GTCCATATTTTCATAATTACTGTAATTCCCTGGCCTCACCTCCATCTTTTCTGGGTAATTTTGTTCTTTCTATTGCTCTAACGATCAAGCTCAGGGGCAAGCGGGATTAGCAGCACGAAGCTTGGATAACCTGAGTATGTGGCAGAAGCGATGGACCTCAAAAAACCCGCTGCTCCCGCTTGTCCCTTGAAGCGCCTTGTTGGCCCAAAAATTTTTTTGATCCACACCATTGAATATCACCAAAAATACTAAACCATATAGCGATATTCGATAAGGATAGACCTGAATAAGAGTGTATTGCCGTTTTGAATAAATTATTGGCACTTAATTACTATTGCGACTATGCCCACTTTGTATATAGGTTGGTATTACATGGATTTTTATTTTTACGGTGGAATTTTTTTATTTATGTTATCGAAGCTCTAACATTATCGCTCCTGTATTCACTGTTATAACCTGCACGATATAATACCAAACTGAATCTCACTACAAATCACAAATTAAATGTCTCATATTAGGGGGTGTTCTGCACAATTTAATTTATCAAATTACATCATTTTCAACGTGCGATTTATTTTGAAAGGGCCAACGTTACGGCTCAGGGGCGGCAAACATGCGGGGCAGCCAACTTTAAACCACCACTGAGCCTTCTGCGGGGCATTGACATTCAAAAGCCGCCGCGCTGTTTGCCGTCCCTTGCAGCCGATTGTTATGTGCTTTCCTTATATTTAGCAGCATTCTTCCTACAGTGTTTACGCACCTCTTTCAACCATGAATCATACCAATACCATGTCTTGGCAACTTGCACTCCGAAGCCCTTACCTTTCTTTTTTGCGTCCAAACTCTTCCAAAGTTGAGTATGTTGATACATTCCGAATTTTGAAAATCCTTCATCTTTCATTATTTTTACAATTTGACTTGGCAAATACTTAGGCTTTTCTTTTTCCTTGATCAGAACGTATTCTGCATTTAATTTTTTTGCTTCTGGAGAACTTGCTGGTATGAATTCTATAACTTTATCAGCCTGACCTTTCCGATTAACTGATTTTGGCACATACAAAACGCGATATGAATATCGCATGTCGTTGAAATCTTCATCAGAAATATGACTATCGAACTCATTGATATAAGAGGCGATATTTTTAGGTAATTCGTTAAACTCTCTAAGTTGAGTTATTTGTTCCTCCTGAATTGACGAGAATTGCAAAGAAAAGGAAAGGTGATTATCAATGCCAAATTGGCTTCCAAATAGCTTCTTAGCGTAATGATTATAATTAAGACAACATGCTTGGAACCTAGCGCTAAGGTAGTCGTCAATTTTAGTTGTCATTTGATGTTCTATCTCATGACGAAGACCTATTAGAAACTTAAGGTTAGATTTTGTGACCTTGTCGATAGGACACTTATTGTCATTGAGGCATCTTTCAAGCTCCCAGTATTTATATGCCCCTCTCTTTGTTTTATCAAATTTCCTTCTTTTTCCACTTTTAGTAAAATACCTATACTCAATTTTTTTGCTTCTAAAGTAAGCGTGCAACAAATAGGTCCAAGCAATGTTAGACAAAACAATAAAACTTTCTGATTTAAACTGTATATTTGGGTTGTTAAATATTTGGACGGCAGCTAACATTGCCTCTTTTGATTTTACAAGTAGCTCTGTTTTTACGGACCCAATTCGCCTTTTCCGATTACCCATTGCCGTCTTTCTCTTCCTCTATAGCACATAACGACCAAGCTCACCAGCCGCCATGGAGCAAGCCCAAAGGGCGCAGCGGAATGGCGGTCTGGTGAAGCGCCTTGTTGGCAAAATAGTTCATCAATTCGTTTTACTGACTGCTGGTAACTGTCAAATCCTGCCTGTTTTGAGGCTGTGCCGAAAATATGATTTGGCGAAATGGCACAACTAATTTCTCTGGTTTAAATAGCAGTAATGCCCAATATGCTGTATTCATTTCATAAAAAAAAGAAGTTGCCGGACAACCTGGGTTGTGAATTATCAATTTGCAACTGTTTTTTCCCGTAATCAGGGCCAAGGATGCAACCGCGTATCTGAGTGACGAAATGGCCACCAAGGGTTGTTGTCGAATGGCATCCAAACGCGATGCTTGCAACCAAGGCTGGGAAACCTTATGGGATAGAAGGATATGACAGGATAAAGTTGGAGAGTAGCCGTATGTTCAAGTCATTGAAATTGACATGAAAATCAAGCGGTTTTTGATAATGCTGGGCGCTGAATTGAAAAATCAGCCGGTATGGATGCAGTAACAGCATGGTATGCTTGAAAACAGAGGCTGTCTATTAC
>WGBH01000014.1 GCA_015494435.1 Thiotrichaceae bacterium
ATTTTAATTTTCCAAAAATTACCGCTTCAACTATTGGTGCACCTTTAAAACAATTAAAAAACCAGCAAGATTTAAGAGATTTTATACAAAATTATACAAAAAAAGAACAAAGAGCGGAAAGTGGAAAACGGGTGCTTTCAAAGCATTTTATTCGTGACATTATTCAAGTTAAATCCCCGTTAACCATTTGTGATCTTGTATTACAAGATTTAATTATGGACACTGCAACAGTAAAAAATGGTTTTGTTAATTTATTTGATAAAATAATTGATGATGCCAATCAAGAAATCATTAGATTGCAAGATGAAAGTGATGATCCATTAATGCCAAAGGTACTTCGACCGCTTGGACGTTTTGATAGCGTTGGACATCGTGATGCAATTCAATTGATTCCCCCAATGCAAAATGGGATTGATCAGTTCTCTGGCGCTATTTTATCGGATACAACAATTCAAGATAACATTATTTCATCAACCGCCAACCTACAAGGGATTTTCTCAACCGACGGTGCCTTTAAAAACCTAAAAATTATTAATAATCAAATTCGCACAGAAGGATCTCATAAAATCTGTATTCTTGGACTATTAAGTGGTGAAATCACACAAAATACAGATTTAAATGGCGAAGCAATTGAGATTAAAGTTCAACCCTTACGCTTAGGCGGAGGCACACCAATGACCAACTTCTTTATCTTAGGATTTTCAAAAGGATGCTCTTATCAATATGAACATATTGAAGGTATTTCAAATACTGAGTTTGATAGACGTAGCAAAAAAGTAGTACGTGGCAAAAGCTATGACCAAAGAAAATACCTGCTTGATTTTAATATGGACCGTTTTATTAAGCATTACCGTAACCATGCTAAGTTACGAGGACGATTTGAAGCAATTAAAGATTGTGTGGAAAAAATGCTAAAAGAAGGAGACGCAGTCAGATGTAATGCTGCTTCGCTTGACGCGCTTGAAGAAGGAGCAAGTCTAAAAAAAGCCACACAGATTGCAAAAGGAAAATGACCCTCGTCATTTTAATGTAATAGAAAAAATGAGGTAATCTAAGAAAAATAAAGCATTTAAAATCAGTTGCTTACGTACCAGCAGGAATTACTGTCTACGTATAGAACTCCTACGTATAGAACTCGAGTTACTGCAATAGTGGCTCGAGTTCGATAACCTGACTTGTAACATCCCATTACAACGTTTAAAAAGCGCGAAGAGATTTACAAAATCTGTCCAGCCTGAGAGGCTATCAACAATTACTCAAAAAAAATATAAAAAATTACAGACGAACGGTTATAGCCATTTTACTGCATCGATTCTTAAACAAAACAAAGTAATAATGAGTCTATATGTTATGACGTTGATAGTTTATAAACTAATGATATAACAAAACCTTATCTGCTCAATCTTCCCTCTATACTATTAATAATATCTCTTATTCTTACTATAAATTAATATATTAACAAATACTTAACCAATAGACACAGCAACGGAAGGATGAAAAAATGAGCCAGTATTGACTTGTATCATCTCTTAATTTACGAGTATTATCTCAAATAGGTACCTCGACACTGAATAGAGTTCTTTTGACTAAATAAAGAAAAAGTTTTTAACAACCTCTTTTTGAGTTATTTTTTTAATAATTAAGGATAAAAATATGAAAAAAACAATGATCTTAGGATTAGCTATTGCGACAATTTTTGCGACTAATGTAAATGCAGAGACAAAGAAAAGCACATTAGAAAGTGTTAAAAAAGCAGGTGTTTTAAAATGTGGTGTCACCACAGGTTTAGCAGGTTTCTCAGCGCCTGATAAAGATGGCAAATGGACGGGAATTGATGTTGATACCTGTCGTGCCGTTGCCGCTGCTGTATTAGGCGATGCAACAAAAGTTAAATTCAAACCTTTGACCGCTAAAGAGCGTTTTACTGCACTTCAGTCAGGTGAGATTGATATGTTGTCTCGTAATACTACTTGGACATTAACGCGTGATGCTTCTCTAGGATTAAACTTTGCTGGCGTAAACTATTATGATGGTCAAGGCTTCATGGTGAGCAAAAAGCTAGATGTAAAAAGTGTTAATGAGTTAGACGGTGCAGCGGTTTGTCTTCAAGCAGGGACAACGACAGAGCTTAACCTTGCTGATTATTTCAAAGCACATAATATGAAATTTAAAGCGATCACCTCTGACACCTCAGATCAGACGATTAAAGGGTTTGAAGCGGGTCGTTGTGATGTGTTGACCTCAGATCAATCCCAACTTTACGCACTACGTATTAAATTAGCCAAGCCAGATGATGCAGTTGTGTTACCTGAAATTATCTCTAAAGAACCTTTAGGCCCTGTAGTACGTCAAGGCGATGATCAGTGGTTTAACATTGTAAAATGGTCTCTCAATGCAATGATCAATGCTGAAGAAATGGGAATTACTAAAGCTAATGTTAAAGATAAAAAATCCAGTAAAGACCCTGCAACGGCTCGTTTAATGGGTGGACAAGGCGAAAAACTAGGTCTTGATGACGCTTGGTCTTATAATATTATCAGTCAAGTCGGCAACTACGGTGAAATCTTTGAAAGCAATGTTGGTAAGGGGTCTCCACTTAAAATTGAACGCGGCTTAAACGCACTTTGGAATAAAGGCGGTATTATGTACGCTCCCCCTATCCGCTAAATTAAAAAAAAGAGTCTGCGAAGGCTCTTTTTTTTTGCTTATAGATTAATGATTTTTCTATTAAGATACTTAATCTATGAGTAAATTCCTGTATATTATCCCTTTCAAGTATTTTCTGCTAGCCCACTCTTATGACTGAACGCAATACCGATATAAAACCTAGCAAGCCTCCCATTTGGAACGATCCTAAATATCGATCTTTATTTTTTCAAATCCTTTTGATTTTTGGTGTAGGCTATTTTCTCTATTCGATTGTTCAAAATACTTTAAGCAATATGGATGCACGGGGTATTTCCACAGGTTTTGCCTTTTTATCCGAAAAATCAGGGTTTGATATACTGCAAAGCCTAATCCCTTTTAACTCAGACTCCACCTATGGACGTACTTTTACGGTTGGTATACTCAATACCTTTCTAGTAAGTGCGCTGGGTATATTTTTCGCCACACTACTTGGTTTTATGATTGGTATCGCTCGATTATCAAATAACTGGCTACTGGCAAAGCTCGCTGCTATTTATATTGAAACCTTTCGTAATATCCCTCTGCTAATACAAATTTTCTTTTGGTATACCGTTGTTTTAAGTGCCATGCCATCGGCTAAAAATAGCCTATCACTGTTTGATAGTTTTTTTCTTAATGTCCGTGGTTTATATTTGCCCGCTCCTGTTACTGAAAGTAGTTTCCTCTATACAACCATTACCTTTGTGATTGCGCTAATTGCAGTATTTATCCTTAAACGCTGGGCGCATAGACGACAAGAAAAAACAGGACAGCAGTTTCCTATTTTTCTTACCTCACTGGCAGTATTAATATTAGCTCCATTATTAGTCTTCTTTGCCTCTGGTAGCCCATTGACATGGGATATTCCCACCCTTAAAGGCTTTAACTTCAAAGGAGGGATTACTATTATTCCTGAGTTATTTGCTCTATTGCTGGCATTAACTATTTATACCGCTACTTTTATTGCTGAAATTGTTCGTTCTGGCATTAAAGCGGTTGCTCATGGACAAACAGAAGCTGCTTTATCATTGGGATTAACCCCTTCACAAAATCTACGTCTAGTGGTTATTCCACAGGCAATGCGCATCATTATTCCCCCCATGACAAGTCAATACTTAAATCTACTCAAAAATTCATCATTAGCAACTGCGATTGGTTATCCTGACCTAGTTTCTGTTTTTATGGGAACCACTTTAAATCAAACAGGACAAGCGGTTGAAATTATTATGATGACCATGATAGTTTATTTAACATTAAGTTTACTGATTTCACTGTTTATGAATTGGTACAACGCTAAAATGGCGCTGACTGAGCGATAGGAGTTATACCATGTATGTAGCTGATAAAATTCTTCCTGAATTACCTGCGCCTAGCAATGCTAAAGGACTGGTTCACTGGCTAAAAACAAATCTTTTTTCTAGTCCTCTCAATATCCTAATGACATTGCTAGGGCTTTATCTTATTTATAAAATATTTCCACCCGTTATCCAATGGGCATTTATTGATGCCACTTGGGTAGCCGATACCAGAGAGGAGTGTTTAGGAGAAGGAAAAGGCGCGTGTTGGGCTTATATTAGCAATCGTTTTGGTCAAATTATGTATGGTTTTTATCCTCCTGAAGAGTACTGGCGACCTAATTTGGCTGGTATCCTTTTAATTGTATTGACCCTCTCACTTTTTATTAAAAATATGCCTAAAAAACTCTGGTTAGGTGCGTTTATCTTGCTAGTTTTTCCTTTTATTGCCTATATTTTAATCCATGGTGGTTTTTTGGGGTTACCAGAGGTAGGAACGGATAAATGGGGTGGCCTAATGCTAACCCTCATTATTTCATTAGTTGGCATTACAGCAGCTTTACCGTTGGGGATTATACTTGCATTAGGACGACGCTCAAAAATGCCGATTGTCAAATCAATCAGTATTATTTTTATTGAACTTTGGCGTGGCGTACCGTTGATTACGGTCTTATTTATGGCATCTGTTATGCTCCCTTTATTCTTACCTCAAGGATCTGATTTTGATAAATTAGCTCGAGCAATGATTGGCATTATCTTATTTCAAGGTGCCTATGTTGCAGAAGTAGTACGCGGTGGTTTACAAGCCCTTCCTAAGGGACAATATGAAGCTGCCGCTGCAATGGGTTTAAGCTATTGGAAAAGCATGTTTTTAATCATCCTACCACAAGCACTTAAACTGGTTATCCCAGGGCTGGTTAATACATTTATTGCATTATTTAAAGACACCACACTGGTATTGATTATTGGTTTATTTGATCTATTAGCCATTATTCAGAATGTATTAGGCTCTGATGCCTCATGGCTGGGCTTTTTTACTGAGGGACTTGTTTTTGCCGCCTTTGTCTTTTGGATATTCTGTTTTAATATGTCACGCTATAGTATGGCACTGGAAAGAAAATTAGATACTGGACACAGAAGTTAATTGAGAATTATTTTATGAATCACGCCACCCAACAAGCACAACAAGATTACGCTATCCGTATAATCAATCTCAATAAATGGTACGGTGATTTTCATGTATTAAAAGATATAAATCTGAATGTTACGCAAGGTGAACGCATTGTTATCTGCGGTCCTTCTGGTTCAGGAAAATCAACTGTTATCCGCTGTATCAATCATCTCGAAGAACATCAAAAAGGGCAGATTATTGTAAATGGTGAAGAAATTACAGGCGATGTGAAACAATTAGAACGTCTACGCACAAATGTTGGCATGTGCTTTCAGCATTTTAATCTGTTTCCGCATTTAAGTATTTTAGATAACCTCACCCTTGCCCCCATTTGGGTACGAAAAATCCCCAAAGCAGAAGCAGAAGCCACCGCAATGAAATACCTTGAGCGGGTAAAAATCCCCGATCAAGCCAATAAATACCCAGGACAATTATCAGGCGGACAACAACAACGTGTTGCTATTGCCCGTAGTCTCTGCATGAATCCAAAAATCATGCTATTTGACGAACCTACCTCAGCACTTGATCCTGAAATGATTTCTGAAGTGCTAGATGTCATGATAGAACTAGCCAATGAAGGCGGTATGACCATGCTCTGCGTGACGCATGAAATGGGCTTTGCTAAACAGGTTGCAGACCGTGTTATCTTTATGGATGCAGGACAAATTATTGAAGAAAATACACCGCATGAATTCTTTAATAACCCACAATCCGAACGTACTCAGCTCTTTTTGAGCCAGATTATCGCACATTAATGAAAACTATTTTTGGCATGGTTCAATAATACTGGATACAAGGTAACACTTTTATATTCTGATAGAGGACTATAACAAGGAGTTAAATCCTTTAATATCAATCATTTGAATACAATAAAAACACCTTAATTAAATTTAAAAGTGTTACCTTAGCTTGAACCATG
>WGBH01000015.1 GCA_015494435.1 Thiotrichaceae bacterium
GGCCTTAGCAAAGTTTTAATGAAGGCTAGTGGAAAACAAAACGCATGAATCTGATACTAGGGGGGGGGCTTGCTGGCCTGTCATGTTCTTATCATATAGGCCATGAACATTGCCTTGTCCTAGAAAAAAATCAATACCCGCTAGGTCATGCCTGTTCAGTCTCAAAGAACGGGTTCGTGTGGGATGAAGGGCCACATATTTCATTTACTAATAATGAGTATGTTAAAAATCTATTTTCAATAAGTGTTGATGGTGAGTATGTAGAATTCGAATTGGAGCCTGTTAATTATTATAATGGCATATGGATCAATCATCCTGTTCAATCTAACTTATACCAGGTATCGGAGCCCCTGAGGACAGATGCTTATAACTCTATCATGATAGCAGTGAATAGAGAGGGGGGGGGGCTCTGTAATAACTATGAACAGTGGGCCAGATTAGCAGTTGGTGATGTTATATACGAAAAGTTTATAGAGTTGTACACAAAGAAATACTGGACAACAAGTTCGACCAACTTAACCACAGACTGGGTGGGTAGGCGAGTATTTAAGCCTGATGCGATCTCTGTCAAGGCTGGCTATGATGGGAAAAGTGGGCGTTCGACACATTACATTAAAAACGTACGTTATCCTAAGTATGGTGGATTTGGGAGCTTTGGTCGAGGTTTGACTCGGGGTGCAAATATACGATATGGGTCAAAGGTTGAGCAAGTAGATTTAAAGTCAAGGTGTGTTTGTCTCTCCAATGGAGAGACTGTGCGTTATGATAAACTGATTAATACTATACCGCTTCCAAAGTTTGTATCAATGTGTAAACACGTGCCAGATGGAGTGTTATCTGCAGCAGAGGGTTTGTCTTGCTCAAGTATCTTTATGATTAATATTGAGGTACCAGAGCGGTGTAATATACATGGGAATCTGTTCTATATATATGACGAAGATAAATTTTCAACGCGTATTAGCTTAACAGAAAGATTTAGTAAGAATAATGTGCCGGATGGCTGGAGTGGTATTCAAGTAGAAGTTTATTACAGTAAATACCGGGAATATGAAGTGAGTGAGCAATGCATTATCGACAAGGTACTTGGTGAGCTGCTGGAGATGGGGTTTATTTCTGAAGCTATTTATACGCAAAGGAGTAATGATTTAGGAAAGCTTAGCTATACGACTGTTCATATTCCATGGGCAAATGTGATTTTTGATCATGAGCGAAGGCCAAATCTTGAAGTTATATTTGACTGGCTTGAGAAGTACGGTCTTGTTCGAGAAAATGATGAATTAGAATCATCCACTGATTGGGAGCGAAGAGAGCTTAATGGTACGCTGGGGAGTTTAGTGCTTGCAGGTAGGTTTGGACAGTGGAAGTATTTTTGGTCTGATGATTGTATATTGCGTGGGAAGGTGATTTCTGAATCCTGATGTGCAAATAAATCGCATGATTTGATGACGGTATTTCAATGAGCAATGTCATTGGCGCGGCAGGAAGGGCGGTGTTTGCGGTATGGTTTTCCAGAATCGCAGTCATAGTGATGGGGCTAGTTGTTCTTCCTGTGTTATTCGACCAATTAACACAGGAAGAACTTGGCCTTTGGATGTTGATGAATGCTGGGGGGGCGTTGATCCAGTTATTAGACTTTGGTGTTCTACCTACACTGACGCGACGAGTTGCTATATCTACAGCAATCGAAAAGAACCGTAAGGGAATTGATAATAGACGAGGTGCGAATATAATTTGCTGCGGGCAGGTTATTTACAGATATCTCTCTTTGGTATTAGTTTCCTTGCTAATACTCATAAGTGTAGTTTTAATGCTTACTTCTAGTGTTGATGGTAGTGATTCTCTTTTATTAGTCGTATCTGTTTTGTTTATAGGTTTAGGGTATGTTTTTACCATAGCGTCCGGAGTATGGCAGTCATGCTTGGCTGGGAGTGGATATGTAGCTCTAAATACATTTATTCTTTTTGTTGTTACTTTAGTGACGATAGTTCTACAGCTAATCTTTGCATATGAGTTTTCAAATTTAATTTCTCTTTCAGTGACAGTATTTATCTCTGGAATTCTGACCTTTTATTTTACGAAATATTTCTCGAGTTTGAAATGCTCTAGCATAGTCGGTGTAAAGGGTCGGATCAAAAAGGATTATGTGAAATCATTACTGTTTATGTCATCTAAGTACTGGTTAATGATATTGGGTGCATTCCTGATTTTACAGACTGATCGATATTTCATAAGTGTCTTTCTGGGGGTGGAGAGTCTTCCTTTATATCAAGCTACATATCAGCTTGTTAATAATATATACATATTTTCTGTCTCCTTGGCTGGGGCATTTAGTGTCTTTGTGAGTCAGATGTGGCGCTCAGGTAATAATGTTGAGCTATTTAGGATGATAAAAATTGCTATTCGTATTGGGCTGGGGTTAATGAGTCTGGGAATAGTATGCGTCATGCTCTTTGGTGAAGAGATATTTTACTTCTGGCTGGGAGAAGGGAATTTTATTGGTAGAAATATTTTATTGATATTTTGTGTATTACTATTCCTTGAAGCGCAACATGTGATTTTAAGCAGCCTGGCCAGAGCAACTGAATTTGAAAGATTCGCAAGCATCGCATTGATTGCTGGAGTTGTGAATGTTGTTATTACCTATTTCCTAGTGCTGGAACTTGGGTTGTATGGTGTTGCATTAGGAACTTTGATTGCTCAATTGCTAACCAATAATTGGTATGTTGTTTATTTAAGCCTAAAACGGCTTAATATTACGCTGATGCAATATGTGAATAACATGCTTATCCCAGTGCTGCTGATTTTTATTTTATTGTATTCAGTGGGTATGCTGATTAATTGGATATTAAGTCAATCTATGGGTGATGGCTGGCGCCTCTTGTTGGGGGGTGGCTCTTTAGTATTGTTATTTATAATAAGCTCATGGTTTTTGTTAATTGATAGCAGTGATCGTGTTGTTCTGATTGATGTATTACGTAAAAGGGTAAGCAAGTGATAGTTTTTGATGTGATCATTCCAACCTTCAATAGGTTGGGAATGCTTAAAGAAGCAATGTCAAGCGTGCTAAGTCAATCATTCCCGGGATATAGAATTATTGTGGTTGATGCTGCATCTACCGATGGAACAATAGATTATCTGAATAGTCTTAGCGATGAGAAACTACAAATTATTCAGTGTGATGATAATAGAGGTATGGCGGGTAACTGGAACAGGGCAATTTCATTGTCTACGGCCCAGTATGTCATTTTGTTTCATGATGATGATATTATGCATGAGGACTTTCTTAGTCAGCAATATAAGATGTTCCAAAAATACAGGGATATGGTTTTTTGTCATTCATCTGCTAGTTTGATTAATAGTCGTGGTGACAGGATTGCTTCCAAAGAAATAGGGATTCCAGAAAACATTTCAGGAGCTGACTATTTAAAACGAGTTGTAACTCAATCTGGGTTAGTTCCAGTTCCTACAACAGTGGTGATAAATCGTGCTCTACTAAATAGTGAGATAACATTTGATAGTGAAATAGAGCCACTTATGGATATTTATTGCTGGCTTGAGCTGACTAAATATGGTTCGGTGGGTTATATAAATAAGGAGTTAATTTCGTATAGGATCCACGATAAGAGTGGTACAAGTATGTTCACAAAATCATTTCAAAATAAGATTGAAAACCGGAAAATATTTATGGGAAAAATGATAGTTTTGCTGGTTGAAAGGTCAGTTTTCTGTTTGAACGATGCTAGAAAGATAATGAAAAAATATACGTACGCAGGTGTGGGTATTGATATCTTAAATTTAAAAAAATCTACTGGATCACTCTCTCATGTTATGCAGAGCTGCTTGATTGTTATAAAGGTAATGCCTGGAGCATTGACAAATACTAGATGTTTCGCTTCAATCTTGGCGGCCATGCTTTTGCCATATAACTTATCAAGGTCTATTTATAGGCGGCTTGTTAGTTTCAGGAATGGCAGTGTTAGTTGTTGATTAGATCTATTTGACCATTTTACTCAGTGTTAAAATAATAATGAAAGTTGTGCATGTTTTAGCTGGGAAAGCAAACCCGGAAACGATGAATGGCGTCAATAAAGTGGTTCACCATTTATCTGAAGAACAAACAAATAATGGATTAGATGTGGAGGTTTGGGGGCTTACTAAGTCGAGTCTTACTTCGGTTCATTCGCATAACTATAAGCTGAAGTTGTTTTCTATGATGAGGACTAGGTTTTCTATTTCACCTGAGCTAACTGCAGAAGTAGAGGCAAGTAATGCCGATATTGTCCACTTTCACTCGGTGTTTATACCCGAGTTCTTTGTGATTGCTAAACTTTTATCTAAAAATAAAATCCCCTGGGTTATTACACCGCATAGTGGTTATTCGACTGAGAGCATTGCCCATAACTATCTATTTAAAGTAATGTACTTCAGGGTGTTTGAAAAATACCTGATTAAAAATTCAAGAGCGATCCATTTGCTCGGTATAAGAGAAAAAGGCTTATTAAATAAGTATTGTGATGATAATAAATTTGTGGTTATCCCTAATGGGCATAATGTTTGTGAATTAGTAGCTCATGTTGTAGAGGAGAATGAGTTCCCACTGTTTGGTTTTTGCGGAAGGATTTCTATAAGGCATAAGGGATTAGATCTGTTATGTCGGGGTTTCTCTGAGTATGTTCAATCTGGGGGCAAAGGGAGGATAAGGATCATAGGTGGAGGAGAGGTCGGGCAGCTTAATACAATTATAAATGATCTCGGGCTTGAGTCTAGAATTGAGGTTATGGGGCCTCTTTTTGGTACGAAGAAAGTTGAAAGTATTCGACATATGGATGTTTTTATTCACACCTCTAGATGGGAAGGGATACCGATGGCAGTACTGGAGGCTGCTTCAATGAAAATTCCTGTTTTGATTTCAGAAGAAACCAACCTGGGCTCATATGTTAGAGAGCATAATGCTGGATATGTATTGAAGGATAATTCAGCTCAAGATATTAGTGATGCGTTACATAAGTTTGAGGAAGACTTTTTACAAAAAAGAATAGAGCCTATGGGTAAAAATGCAAAATCAATGGTCATTAATGATTTCTCCTGGTCATTTGTAGAGGCCCAGCTTAGGCATGCTCTATACAGGTTTGGTGATTCCTCATGAAGTTCTCTGATTTTATTATTTCGCTTCTTAAAGAGTTCAATTCTAATGATGTTACATATTGTATTTTGAGAAATTATAAATTACTCCCCTATCTAAACGATGGGAATGATATCGATTTTTTGGTTCGACAAGCAGATCTTGCTAAGATCAGTGAAGTTCTATACGCACTGCCAGGTGTGGTGGTAACAGGCTATGCAAAAAGGCCATATGTAGTATCATTTTTTTTGTTCGGTATTAATGATGAGGGAGTAGATACTGGCATCCAGGTTGATTTTTTTATATCTCTTAGCTGGAAAGGGATGCCGTATATCGATGCCGATCAAATGCTAGCAACATCTCGCACTTTTTCTAATAATGAGTTAATTATTATTCCAGATATAAAGTATGAGGCTGTAAATAATCCTGTCTCTTATACACATAT
>WGBH01000016.1 GCA_015494435.1 Thiotrichaceae bacterium
ATATTTTTATTAACGCATTGCTTACTCCTAAAGTAAGCAATGATTCTTTTCTATAAATATGGTGATTTCCAGCTAAATATTTTGCAACCATTCGATCAAAACCTGTTGAGTTGCATCTTGGACATAGATCTACATTATTATTTTTAATCAATGCTTTTCCTTTCCAGTCACAAATATTACACCCTTGAGTATTAGTCTTTAATATATCCAACACCGATACACTTGTTTGAATAGTTAATGGATGTGCTACAACTGTTTTTTCAGTCAACCTCATTGTAATAGGAGGTAATGTTTTTGTTGTAATAGAGGTTATTTCTGGAATAACCCCCAATGAATAGCCGAGGCTCTCTATATAATAAGAAAATTCAATATCCATTGCTCCATGTGGTAATAGGGGATTAAAACCACCGTATTTTTTAATAAACTCTCTTTTTAGAATATAAATTCCACCTTGTATATGAAAAAAAACTTTCTCTAAATTTTGTTGTGCATACTCCTGATTTCTAAATTTATAAAATTCGGGGAACTGACTGTATTCATGACCATATATATATTTAGGAATGTAACTAGGATGACCTGCAATCACTTCATCAGGATGACTACGCATATGTTCTATTAAAGTTCGCTCCCAACCATGATCTTTAATAAATCCCTCTTTACTACAAAGATAAATAGCATATTCACTATCAGAAAGTTCCAAGGCAATATTTGAAGCAGGACCACAATATTGGTTGCTTTTTTTTCTAATTAAACGAACATTGGATTTACCTTTTACTTGATTAATAATAGCATGCCAAAAATCAACATCACTTTGATTATCTATAATAGTCAGCGTAAAGGGGGTTGTGGTAAATTCAAAAATACGGCGAATAATTTCAAATGTTTCCTCACGATTATCATATTTTTTTGTATTAAACGTTACCAGAAATATTTCAATGCGATAATCTAACCATGTATCAAGCAATCTTTGTACCGTGCGTGGTGCTCCAATTTTTTTCTTTAGAAATATTTTAGCGTTTTTTATTAAATCTTGCCTGCGAATATCAGGCATCAATTTCAATTCACGAACACAGGCAGCTAATGCCTCGGGCTGATTCGCTGAAGCTATCAATGCCTCCTGATAATTGGTTAAATAATCAGGAATAGCGGCAATATCGGTGGTTATAACGGGCAAGCCCATAGCCATTGCTTCTAAAATAACCGTTGGAAACCCATCCATATCGCCATTATTTGCAATTACACAAGGGGCAATAAGGAAATCTGCCTTTTGATAGACTGTTGCAACAGCTTGTTGCGTTGTTAAACTACCTTTTAATATTACATTATCTAAACCAAGTTGTTTAATCTGTTGTTTATACTCCTCTTCTAATACCCCATAGCCATAAATTTCAAAAATAATATTGTCATTTTTTAGCAAAAGAGCAGCATCAATTAAACTTTTAATTCCTTTTTTCTCAACGAAGCGAGTAACCACAATACCTGTATAAAATGAATTATCAGCAATATTTATTTTTACTTTATTTTGAGAAAAGTCTTTAATATTAACTGCTTGGAAATTGAATGCAATTTTATAACTCGGGACACCGCAAGATTCAATGAATTTTTTATGAAATTCGCCATGTACAAAGACTTTTAAACACAGTGGATGTTGTGATATTTCTGCTATTTTATTACGTTTCTTATTATCATGATGGAAGATATCCACCGCATGAGGCATAAAAGTGAAGGGTATATTTATTTTTTTACAAACTGGATATGTTAATAATGTAACGGTTGGATAAGCAAAGTGACTATGACACAAGTTACGCTCATCTTTTAATAATAAACTCGCCAATTCATTGACATCTGCAACTTGAGTTGCATCAATACTAAAATCTAAAATAGCAGCTTTATCAGGTTGAATAGAGTAATAAACTTTAACATCATGCCCTTGCTGAATTAACTCCTTTATTTCAAGCAATACAAAAGTTTGAGATAATGCTGGAAAATCCCATAATATATAAGCAATTCGTAATGATTCTAAGCCATAACGTACTCGTTCTTGAAAATGAATATTATAAACACGTTGTAAATTATCATTTAAACTAACGGTTGTTGTAATATTATTAAATTTTTTATTATCAAGAAAGTAATCTGCTCCAATAAAAGGCAAGTAAGCAGGTTCGTAGTTTTTGGTATAACGAACAATAAGCTCCCAATCAACAAGACGTTTTAAATTAGTATCAAATCCTCCAAATTGTTCATAAACAACTCTTCTGTGTACAAAAATATTAAGATCAATAAAGTTAGAATGTAGTAATTGTTTTCTATTATAAGGCGTTCCTCTTACTAAGGTTCTTTCCCTATCATTATCATAACTTTTCAATGCTGAATAAGCACAATTTAACTCATCTAACTCATTAAATATAGCTACCATCAATAGCAGAAAATCTTTTCTCCATTGATTATCACTATCAAGATAAGCAATAAGATCACCACTAGATACTGCTAATGCAACATTACGACTAGCACTCACACCTTTATGCTTATTTTTTAAAATTTTTATTTTTCCAGAAGCAACTTCTTTAGGATAATTTATTTGAATCAACTCAATTGTATTGTCTGTACTACCATCATCAGAAATAATTAATTCATAAATAGGAAAACTTTGATTTAAAACAGAATCAATTGCCAAAGAAATAACATTTTCTCGATTCCACGTCGGCATAATAACAGAAACACGCAAACGGAATTCTTGATTCAATTGCTTAGCCTCTTCTAATATTTTTTTTGGAATTTCTTTTTCTATTATTTTATTATCATTAGATAATGAGGATATAATAGAGCTATTATTAGCCCAACGATCAGAAAAGACAGGTCCAAATAAATTCGAATTATCTTCTCCTAATATATTTTTATTCACCCTAAGCCCAGAGATATCATTTTTTGAAGCTTTTATAGGATTAGGTAAACGTCCCTCTTTTTGTCCATCTACTAAATAATGAACTAATGGATTAATATTAGCTTGTGCCACATCAGGATTTTTTTTTAAATATTCTTTTGTATTGAAATTTTCACTAGGGTTTCTATTTTCTTTCCAACCAAAATTACAAAAATGATCTAAAGGATCAACCTTTGCTTTCCATACATCAGGGTATGAGGTTAAATAATAATAAGGAGAAAAAAAACCAGAATTAATAATCTTGTACTTTTGTATTAATAATCG
>WGBH01000017.1 GCA_015494435.1 Thiotrichaceae bacterium
CTAAATGTTTGGGTAATATCTAGTCTTGAGCTTGAAGAGGGGGAAGACTAGTGCGGGAACTCTCCCCATTACCAAAGAGAGGATACCATGGACACACGATTAATAACATTAAAACTTTTTCTTGATGAGTTAGGCTTAGCTCCAGATATTTCCACCGTACAAGATAGAAAACAATTTCAAAAAGCCGTTTTTTTAGGTCAAATGGCTGACATAGATTTGGGTTATCGCTATGGATGGTACCTCATGGGACCCTATTCATCTTCACTCACTCGTGATTATTACGAACTAGATGAAGCCTTGTCTGTTGATAACGATTTAAGTACTTATAGCCTAAACCCTGCTACAAAAGCGGCTTTAGCAAAAATCAAACCTCTTTTTGAAGTGCCTAAAAATGTTGATTTAGAAAAACCTGAATGGCTTGAGCTGTTAAGCTCCATTTTATTTCTTAAAAAAGTAAGTAAGCTAAAAGCTAAGGAAATTAAACAACGTATCAAAGAGGAAAAAGCGAACTTAGTAGCATATATAGACGCTGCCAATGATGCCTTGAAAAAGATGAAGTTAACCTAAGCTGTATTTAAGTATATGCAGCTAACCAAAACAATTAATGACCCAGTACATGGGACTATCGGGATTACAGAATTAGAAGCGAAACTTATTAGCACACAATCATTTCAGCGTTTGAGAAGTGTTAAACATTTGAGTCTAGCATACCTTGTTTACCCTTCCGCTAACTTTTCTCGTTTTTCTCATTGTATTGGTGTTTGCCATGTCACGGGGCTTTTACTTGAAAGCATTAAAAGAAACTCTCCTGATACCTATGACTTAACAGAAAAAGAAGAGCAAACATATAGGCTCGCAGGTCTTTTTCATGATATTGGACACTATCCTTTTTCACACCCTATGGAAAATGCCGTAAAAAACTTCTATAGCGAAAAGAATTTGCTTGTCAGCGATGGCACAGATACCCATGAGGAAGCAGGCGAAAAACTTAAATTTTTTGATCATGAACAAGTTGGTAAATTCATTCTTGAAAATGATGCAGAAATACTTGCCATCCTTGAAAAATATGAAATTAAACCCGAAGAAATTCACCAAATCTTCAATCGGGAAACACCACCTAAGTTTGCCAACTTAATAAGCTCTGATTTCGATGCTGATAGAATTGATTATTTGTTAAGAACTGCACACCATACAGGGCTTCCTTATGGTAAAGTTGATATTAATTACCTTATTAGCCAACTAAATGTAGGTGAATTTGATGATAAAATATGGTTATACTTAAATCATAAAGCACTAAAAGCCGCAGACCACTTTTTGTTAGGACGTTATTTTGATAACCAACAAGCAGCCTTTCATAAAACTGTTGCTAGCTTTGAATGGCTCTTAATAAAGGCTCTAGAAGGCCTTCTAAAACACTCTTTAATTGAGTGTGATGATCAAGCAATAAAAGGAAGCCTTGAAGATAAAACGTGGTTGCGTTTTGATGATGACAGAATTACTCACAATATTCACGAGCTTGCTAACCTCTCTGATGCCGATGAGGTAACGAGGCTAATGGCACATGCTTTAGTCAATCGAAAACCTCCTAAACTACTCATAGAATTTGAAGAGCTCGTGGGGGCAAATAGTAAGGATCCTTTTAAAGATAAAAAACAACTAATCAGTAATCTGGTGGTGAAATTATCTGATAAATATGGCATTGATAAAGCGCTATGGAAAACATGGTCTAAGAAGGTTGCGCCAACTAAAGTTGGTGCCAATGTTAACATACAAGATGTTAAAGAATTGAATGCCGACAAGCTCGAGCAAGCAATTCGTATTTTCTGCCCTCACCAGCAAAGACCAGTACCTATCGTAGAGCTTAGATCATCTCTAATGAGCGTTCTTTCAAATTATAACTACCACACGCTTCGCCTATATGTTTTATTGCCTCCTGATAAAAAAGATTTGTTAAAGGCAATAAAAGCAGATGTAATCCATGAGTTAGATTAAAAACTAAAATTTTCTACTCTCCAATAAATATGAAGCAAAAGCCTTTGATTTATCTAGGCCACATAGTATCTTGATGCCATCATAAGTAAGATGGGCTAACATGCTGCTACCCTAACTTGTCTGCTAAACCTTGTCATGACTTACTAAGCGCCTGCATCACTTTTCGCCAGCCCATTTCAGCCTCAGCCCCCACTTCATCAAATACCCGTTGAAAATGTTCGCGTTGTCCACCCGACAATTCAGCTTCTAAAGCAGTGCCTTTTTTAGATAGGCTCAGGCGTTTAATGCGTTTATCCTGTTTGTCTGGCGTGGTAAGTACATAGCCTTGCTCCACAAGCGTTCGCAGAGGTTTGTGAATATATTGTTTACTGGCTTGTAAAAGCTTGAGCAACTCACCCACACTACAATGAGGACTGCGTGCGATAAAAAACAAAATGCGGTGGTGCACTCTGGATAACCCCAAGGTGTGCAACGTTTTGTCT
>WGBH01000018.1 GCA_015494435.1 Thiotrichaceae bacterium
TAAACTTAGGTGCGCTTGGAAAGGAAGATATTTCCTCAGGTAATTGCGTTTTTTGCTATCATTGTTAAAGTGCCTCTGTGTGGGTTGCTATGCCCAGCTAAAAGTACTCTAGTTTATAGCAAATTAGAGTCTTATTATGCTATAGAGGCACTTTTCATCTTTTCATCCATAAAGTGTTAACTGGGGAATGAAGGATGCCAATAACCCTGTGTTTTTTACCTCAACACAGGCTACAATACTAATCCTAATTTACAAAACTTGTAAATTAGCATAATGTAAAACCAGCCATTTACTGCCTTCAAGATCAAAATTGACCTGCGCTCTTGCATGTTTGCCTGCTCCTTCTACATCAATAACGACCCCTTCTCCAAACTTAGCATGACTGACCCGTTGTCCGATATTCATCCCTGTTTCATTTATTGTTCCTTTCCATTTAGGAGAGGATTTAGACAGATGAAAATGACGTTGCCATGCCTTTATTTTGGGACGTATTGTATGAACCACTGCGCTGGGAATTTCTTTAAGAAAACGTGAGGGCTGATTGTAATTGAGATAGCCATAAAGACGACGCTGTTCAGTATAGCTAATCACTAATTGCTTTTCTGCACGCGTAATCCCGACATAGCAAAGGCGACGTTCTTCTTCTAGTTTACTTTGTTCAGAGGTAGAGCGTTCACTAGGGAAAAGTCCATCTTCCATGCCTGTTAGAAATACCAGCGGAAACTCTAACCCCTTAGCCGCATGTAATGTCATTAACTGCACGCAGTCATTGCCTGCTTTTGCCTGTCCTTCGCCTGATTCTAAGGCTGCATGTGATAAAAAGGCAGTCAAAAAATCCATATCCGCATGTTCATCATCAGGACGATAATGAAAGCCTTGTGCGGCGGAAATTAGCTCATTAAGGTTTTCAATCCGCCCCTGCCCTACTTCCCCTTTGTCTTTTTTTAGATAATAGGCTTTTAGCTTTGAAGCACTAATAATTTTTTCCACTTGCTCTTCAAGTGATAAATCAATTATCTCCGTGGCGATTGTATTAATCAGTTGAAGAAAGCCTCGAACGGCATTTCCAGCGCGGGGTGTAAAGCTATTTGCTTCAACTAATGCTTTTGCCGCATCCCAAAAAGAAAGAGCCAAATGGCGGGAATGTTGGCGAATCATTTCAACCGTTTTATTGCCAATACCTCGTGTGGGTTGATTAATAACTCGATCAAACGACGCATCATCATGACGATTAACAGTTAAACGCAGATAACAAAGTGCATCTTTAATTTCAGCGCGTTCAAAAAAGCGCAGTCCACCATAAACACGATAAGGGATAGCACCTTCATTTAAACTACTTTCAAACACGCGTGATTGGGCATTGGAGCGATATAAAATTGCAATATCTTGATAGTGTCCGCCCTGATCAACCCATTCCTCAATACGTGAAACGCTATAGCGGGCTTCATCTAATTCATTAAAAGCGCTATAAAGGTGAACTAACTCACCCTCCCCTCGATCTGTCCATAAATTTTTGCCTAATCGCCCTTCATTATGTGCAATAACCGCATTGGCTGCTTTTAGAATATTGCCTGTGGAGCGATAATTTTGCTCCAACTTTATCATTGCAGTGGGTGTAAAATGCTGTGAAAACTGTTGGATATGCTCAATCTTAGCCCCACGCCAAGCATAAATAGATTGATCATCATCTCCGACAGCAAAAGGTGGATTTTGATCCCCACAAAGTAACCTAATCCAAGCGTATTGCAGTGCATTAGTATCTTGAAACTCATCAATCAAAATATGCCGAAAGCGTTGTTGATAATGTTGCAATAACTCAGGATTATCACGCAATAACTCTAAGGAACGCAGTAGCATCTCAGCAAAGTCAATCACACCTGCACGTTGACAAGCAGCTTCATAAGTCGCGTAAATAATTCTTAATTGTCGCGTTGTTTTATCGTCATAATCCTCAATACTTTGTGGGCGAATGCCTTCATCTTTGCAGTTATTGATATACCATTGGGCTTGCTTGGGAGGCCATTCTTTTTTATCCAAACCTAAACCGCGCATCACACGCGTCACCATACGTAGTTGATCATCGCTATCTAAAATTTGAAAAGCTTGAATTAAATTAGCCTCTTGCCAATGGCGACGCAATAAACGATGTGATAAACCATGAAAAGTCCCCACCCACATTCCGCCAACAGATGACCCTAGTAATTGCTCAATACGAAAACGCATTTCATTAGCAGCTTTATTGGTAAACGTCACCGAAAGAATCGAAAAAGGAGAAACTTTCTCAACTTGAATTAACCATGCAATACGGTGAACAAGTACTCGTGTTTTCCCACTCCCAGCACCCGCAAGCACTAATATAGGTTGCGCTTGAGCTGAAACTGCCTCGCGTTGCGGTTTATTTAATTGATCTAATATATGTGATACATCCATACTACTGATTGTAGTCATGAAGTATAGAAGTTACAAATTAGAGATCGTTATTGGATCAATATATCGGACTATCCGTGACAAGATAGAAAAGCGATGGAATGGAGTGGAGTTAATAATGGTTGATTTATCAACCAGCATTATATACTCCAATTATTTATTCATAAGTACTTGCACTAAACTAAAGGGAGCCAAGGGTGCATTCTATGCACCGTTTAGCGCGGCAGGTTCTTGGCAAATGATTAATCGCACCGAAACCATGATGAATGATCAATTTGATTTCGGTTTTGCTGTGGATTGGATGCGTAAAGATCTTGCTATTTGTTTTGAAGAGGCAGAGCGCCTACAGATAAAATTGCCATTGGCCCAGTTAGTCGATCAAGAGTATAAAAAATTACAAGCTAACGGTCATGGTCGCTCTGATACCTCTGTGCTGATAAAACAGTTTGAGAATTGATTTACTGCTCTTCTTTAATCACTTTTGTATTCACTGCTTTAATCCATTTATCAACAATTTTTACACCAATAAAACGGATAAAATACCAATCAATACCTTTCACCGTTTTTTGTTTTAAGATGGTAAATTTATCGTTTTCAATAAGGTAGAGTTTAGTAATGGCTTTTTCTTTAGGCGAGCTATATAAACTCGCCTTTTTCACTATCACTTTACCTGCCTTCTTTTCTGATTCTTTAAGTTTGCCTTTTTCTTTATCCGCTTCTTTTTCTGCTGAGGGCTTGGTTTTGATGATATTAATCCATTGACCTTTTTCTCGTGCTTGCATATTGCCATTGTACATGGCGGAGGCACTAATGGCGGGAAGATAATAACGTCCTGCATAAGAGGCATTGATCAAAATACGGAAGGTTTTATTCTCTTTTGCTTTTAGACCGAAATAGGTGTAGATACGATCATCTCGCACATCTTGATAATCAAATTGATTGATGGTCTTATCTTGATTACCTTTATCAGTTTTCAAAGCATAATGAGCATTATTAATTTCCCAACCTGCTGCTACTGGAAGAGTTAATGCAATATTGTCAAGTTTTGCATTGGATGTATTGCTGATATCCACGCTAATGGCAATGTCAGTGCCTTGAACAATATCTGGGTTATCCTTCAAATCAAGTTCGCTTAAATCAGCAATATTGATATAACTAATCTTTAGTTTTAAACCTTTGCTTAATGATTGTTCTTGACCTGCACGGGGTAATCCACGTGAGATAATACTGGCAAATAATTTGCTACCACTACGATTATGCAGTTCAAGTTTAGCTCCTTTTTTCTTTAAATTATTCAAAGTTGTCTGAATAAAGGGGGTTTGACTATTAATCTCCTTGGCTGGCTCACCATTTAAAGAATAGCTGGCGCTAAAGTGGCTAGTATCGCCTGATAGATAACGTGATACTCCCATTAATGCCCATGCAATACCTTGGGTACTTTGAAAACCATCACGGTTTAATTCTGTCGCAATTTTTTCAACAAAGCGATTAGCCTCTTGTTTTTTATTTAATGCAACCAGATTAGAAAGCTGTAAGCCAAGATCCCCTAACTTTGAGCTAAAGGTTTCAGGTGTATTGCTATTTTTTTGATTACTATCGGCAATCAGTCCTTGGGTTAAACTATTCGCCGCTTCTGCTTGACCTGCGACCTGATAGGCAGAGGCTAACATCCAACGGGCTTTTTGACTCATTTTTCCCGATTCACGCAGACGGTTCATTGCACCCATCTGTGGTTTTCCTGCTAATGCCAATACATACAGACGATAAGCTTGTGTTTGTGCATAGGTATTACTCCCTGCCAACCAACGTTGTGCGGCATCTGCTTGATAGGTTAGCCAGTCAGTTAGTAATTCAGCGGGGAGTAAATAACCAAGCTTTTGCGCTTCAATTAAAAAATGCCCTGCATAGATACTTGCCCATTCATTGCTATCATTGCCGTTTGGCCAATAGCTAAAATCACCTGTGGCTAATTGGAAACCCCGCAAACGATCAATCGCTTTTTTAATATGATGCTCAATTTTCTGTTGTTTCTCTTTACTTAAAGACATCACATTTGATAAATAAAGCTGTGGAAAAACAGAGGAAGTGGTTTGCTCAAGGCAACCATGTGGATAGCGCACTAAATAATCAAGATGCTTTTCCATACTTAAAGAAGGCACGGAAGATAGCTCTAATAGGGTTTGATTACTCCCCTCAATACCGTGTGGTGTAATCTGTTGCACCCAATTTTTATCGGGTTCAATAATATGCGTTGTAACACGGCTAGTCGGCTGGTTTGCTTGACGAATATTGATATATAGCTCAGACATGGTTTTATGCTCACCACTGCTGGCAATAAATTTCAAATGGGCTTTACCTGATTTGTTTTTTGTTTTTAAACGCAATATTCCGAGCTTTTCACCTAATTTATCAAAATGAATCACACGGGTTTTATCCCCGATAACCTCAAAGAAATCATCAGTCATAATCTCTAGTTTAACGTCTTTAATCCCTTCTTTAGTAACAAATAAAGTCAAAGGAACACTCACTTCTTCATTCGCGCCTAATACCCGAGGCATTGAAGCGAGCATAATCAGAGGTTGGCGTACAAAGACGGATTGTTTCGCATTACCATACGCCCCCTTATTAGCAGCAACTAACATCACGCGTACAGCACCAAGATAAGGGGGTAAAGTCACTTCATGGGTTGCACTTTTCCCTGCTGCTAAATGGAAGGGACCAAGCACTTTAACAATGGGAGGGAAGCGACGTTTTTTATCGCTATCATTATCAATATTGCCAGCATCACTGCCACCAATGGCGATCATTTTATTCAGATTACCACTATAAGCACCCACTACTTGATCGTATAAATCCCATGTCTTTATGCCTAATGCTTCTTTACGATAGAAATGACGATGTAAATTAGGGGTCTTAAAACTTGTTAGCCCTAGCAATCCTTCATCCACAACCGCGAGTGTATAATTCATCGCTTTGCCTGTTTCTTCGCTAACTTTTATGCTCTGTTTTGAATCAGGCTTCCATTCTTCTGCTACTTCTAAAAGCGGTTTTAAATAGGTTTTAGGATCAGAAACTTGCAAAGGAATAATGCCATAAAGTCGCAAAGGACGATCATTGTTTTTGCTTTCATGCGGTTGCAACAAGGTAATATGAACATAGGCATTAGGCGACATTTCAGCGGTGATAGGCAACTCAAATTTACTGCGCTCACCTGTAAACTTGATCCACTCTTGTTTAAGAATTTGACTGCCTGTTTCAATACTTAATAAAGCACGACCCTTGCTGGTTTTAGGTAATTTAATCGTAGCCGTGTCACCGACTACATAAGCGGGTTTATCCGCAAAGATATTTAAACGACTGGCTGAACCACTGCCTTCTTCTTGCGCTCTCCCTGCCCATCCTGGCCAATCAACATAAACCGTTTTTCCCGTACAATGTCCACCCTCTAAATCACAGCCACGGACTAAATAACGTCCCCACTGGGGGTATTTAATCTCAAACTGCCATGCACCATGACCATTTTTTGTACTAATAATACTTTGGGAGAGCTTATTATGATGCTTGCTGTCGTCATATTCAGCTAGTGATTCGGCTGATTTGTCCCACCACCATTTCCAGTCAATTTTGTACAAGGTCATTTGTACTTTTTTCATCGACACGGGCTTACCATCGGCATTAACACTTGCTATCTCAACGGTGTGTTTTTGATCTGTTAATAGCATATTACGTGCTTGATCACCTTTAGGTAATTTAATACCTACATATTCTTTATACGGATGATAGTCTAGCGCGGTACGATTGATACTAAAAACGCCGCTTTGCTCAAATACACGGCTAGTGAAAATAGCGCGTAATTTACCTGCTGCCTTTTTCTTGGGAGTGAGAAATTTAGTAAAACGTAATTTACCCGCTGAATTCAAACGACCTTTGAGTAATTGCTCATCAACACTTTCTAAACGCCGCACAGGATCATCAAAATTAAAATCAGAATACGAGTCAAATTGGGTTTTCTTAGCTCTAAAGCGCACTGAAATATCTGCTTTAAGATTTTCTGCGGTTGCACCGTGCAACCATTGTGAGGATAAAGTACCCGGTGGCAGTGAGCGATAACCATGCAGTACATCTGTGCCAAAATCGAGTTCAACTTTGAGACGATTAGGGCGTATTGTTTCTATTAACAAGGATTTACTAAAACGACTTCCCCCTAAAAAGGCAGTAGCTAGCCATTTACCTGTCTCTGCTTTTTCATCGGTTTTGAATTTAAAGCTATATAATCCACCCACTGAATCACTGCTAATTTCGGTTTTAACAACACGTCCTCTAGGATTTGTTAATGTCATCCTAACAGGGTGTGTCGCTGGAATTTTATTTTCTTTATCTTCTAATACAAAGGTTAAATAGATATTATCACCTGGTCGCCATACTCCCCGTTCAGCATAGATCATGCCTTTAATGCCATTCTTTACCGTTATACCCCCTGTATTAAATTGACTAACGGATAAAGTCGTTTTAGCGTTTAATTTTAGATAATTCGTATCCGTGCCTTTGACGGCTTTAAGGAGAAAAGGGGTTGCTTTAAGCGGCAAAGTCGCAAAACCTTTTGCATCACTTTTTCCTTTCGCTAATAGCTGTCCTTGGTAGTTGCTAATCTCTAACTTCACACCAGATAACGGCTTCGATGTTTTTAAGTCAGTGCTAACAATATGAATGTTATTATCCGCATCTTGCTTTGCTAATAGCCCGATATTACTGATAATGAAATTATGCGATGCTCTTGTTTTTTCTTTATGATAAACAAAATAAGAATCGGTACAGGGATTATTACGCTGTTGCCAGTCATAATCATAGTCATCTACATCTTCCGCATAATCACTAATACCATCCCAACCACTGGGTTGTTTAACATTATAGTCTTCTGTATTACTGAGGCGTGTTTCGCGAGTTTCTACTGCTTTAATTTTATTATTGTCACAGGCATAGGTAGAATGGCGACGTTTAATTTCTAGGTTTAAGCGTATTAAACCACCAAAATGGGCTTTCATTAATTCGGTAACATCAAAAGAATAGCGATTCCATTTGTTAGGGTCAGCAGAACTTAATGAAATATTTTTTTGCCATAAAAAACGCCCAACACGCCCTGTTTCATCTTCACCACTTAAACTGTTAATTTGTAAAAACTGCCCCATTTTATTAGGAAAAATTTCGAAGGCAGAGACTTTAATCCCATTAATACCCACTGCTTCAAAGGGAACTTCTAAAGTACTGTTATTGGGCAAAATAGACCCTGTTCCTACAAAACGTAGCTGTGGCTTTTGTGCATCGAAGGTCACTTCTTTGGTTGTAATTTTACTCAATACACCACCTGCGGCGCCTTTGAGACCTTTATTGATAATAATTTTGTACTTACCGTTTAAATTTTCTCTTGGATACAATTTAATCATATTGCCTTCGGCACGTATTGTATACTTTTTACCTTTTAGTTGAATCAGTCCTTTAAGATTTTGTGATGATTCCAGTTCATCTGAAAAGTTAATCTGTACAAAAGGGTTATCTCCTGCGGCATACATTACTCGCAAATCAATGATTTTAAAGTCATTCAGGGCAGGCAAGGTGATTTCTTTACCTCCTTTAGTTTTAACCCCTAAGGCATCCCCATTCCAACTTAATTTCACATCAGAAGCAAAGGTCTCTCGCACTAAACCTTTAATATAAAAACGATGTTGCTTACCATTATCACTATGTTGCCACTCAATCTTCACAGGCTTATTCTGATAAGTTGCCTTTAATACTTTGCGCACATTATCGGGCAATACACGATCAGAAACTAATAGCTCACCACTTAATGTCATTGTCTTTACTTTACTCTTTTCCGTATTATTTACCAAAGCCCCTACAGAAATTGAAAGAGGATCTATTTTGATCTCATATTCCATCGGGACAACGCGAAAAGAAAATTGATAATCCTTAGCAGAAACAGGCACATCTTTTAATCCATTGGCTTTAATACTAACATTGTATTTAGTCGCAGGGACAAGGGCTTTAGAAGGTAGCCAAACAATCTCCGTTTTACTCTCAAAAATAGGTTTACCTGTAATTTTAGGAAAAACTTTCATCACCCGACTGGCATCTTTACCCACCTGATCATCTGTCGCAATGTCACGATTAAAAACAATTCGTATGGGGGAATTGCGCGAAATAGCGCCTCTTGTATGCCAACCACTGAGCTTAAACCAACTAAAATTCGCTTGATCCTTTTTTATAGCAAGATGACCATCAGCAACCTCTGTTACGCTTGACTCTGAGCCTGTTTCTTGGCTTGTTGAAGAGCTAATCGCTTCTTTTTTTTCTACCGATGTTTGTTTCTCAGTTTTATTACAAGCTGAAACAGAAAGTAGCAAAAAAGAAAAAAGCAAAATCGCCAAAGAGCGTGAAAGGTTTAACATCATCAGGTTTCCTAAAAGGTTTTCTTTATAAAAATATTGTTTTGAGCCATGTCATTATTCTAGTTAATAACATAGCAGTAAAACGGAAAGAACGTTGTTGTTTTTTTTATAACATATAGTTTTTCAAATAAATAATTCAATGATTCGCCCAAGCCTAAGCGCTCCTATGGAAACTCAATCAACGAACATCCATAGCTAAAATGTAAAAAAGTCATCAACAACAAAAATGGCATATTATTTCCAAA
>WGBH01000019.1 GCA_015494435.1 Thiotrichaceae bacterium
CTAGAGGTTCTAGCTTGCATTGTGCTTTGGGTGATGAAGCCTCACAAATGGACTCAAGTGCCTGTTGTTCTTTAGGAGTAAATGGGTAGGCGATAAGTTTTATCACATCAGTAGGGAGGTTTCTCATGCAGGCATAAATGCTGCACATAATGTCCTGTCAGTGATGGGGCATTATGTGCCTCGCAGGAGTTAGCTTTGCTATGTGTATGTAGTTGAGTGACCGCCCCTTCAGGACTCCAGTTACGCGCTAGTCATAGATATTAACGGAGAGTGAATCAACCTAGTCTATCTGTATGCGATAGTATATGATTTTGGAAAGAAAACATTGTATAGTTTTTTAGGTGAATAATTGCCTGATAATAAGGAGTGAAAGCTTCAGCTTTTTCGTCATCTTTGCTGGATGGGTTTTGTAAACCCGTCCATACCGTTTTAATCTTGCGTCAATATTGAAATATTTTGCTATTAGAAACATTGCGATGGGGTAAAAAAAACGTCGTGCTAGATTCGCAAGTAGTAAATGTTAGAACTTTGATTGGGTTAAATCCGCACTATCCATGATCGCTTGTAAATTATGAATCTTAATATTATTGCGTTTCTTATCAATAACACCCGTCTTCTTCCAAGCTTGAAGGTGTTGATTAATAACTTGTCGTACAGACCCTGCCATTCTTGCTAATACCTCATCAGAAAGCCCGGAGACAAGGTGTTCTTTATGTGCATCTGCTATTCTTCCTGTATAAGCTTTTATTTGATCAATATTATTTAAAATAATTCTGCTTAGGCGTGTTACCGTATCGTATAAAGCAACATCAACTGTTTTGTTTTCTTGATCACGCATTTTCTGTGCAAGGTAGGGCATGATTTTTTGATTCAAACTTGGATACGTCCAAATCCACTCGCGCATTTTTTGAATCGGAACTGAGATCACTTTAAGTTCTTCAAGAGGAGATAAGATAACCTCATGTCGCTTACCATCAAGTAAAGTAATGAGATCAAAACCATCCCCAGGTTTGAGAAGATCAAGTGTAATACTTCGTCCTGATTCAGGATTAGTTCGGATCATTTCTAAACGACCTTCGAGTAAAAGGTAAAAACGATGAATTAGCATACTCTCATCAATAAAGTTTTTTTTCGCCCAGCGTTCCGCTTTAAAATGGGCTGTTATTTCTTCTAGCCGTTTTTCTGGAAGGGAGGAAAAAAGGTGGGATTGTTGAATAAGTTTACTGCTTAAGGGGGGATTTATTTTTATTAAAGATTTATTTGACATAATTCCATCGCAAAATTGGGGGATATGAATAGCTTATTTTACCGTTTTCAGTCATTGTTCTTGAGGTGTATCGTACTGGATGAAGCATTGACTCACAAGGTAATTGAAGAGAGACTTAATTAGAAAAAAAATAAGAATTTAGGCGTGAGAAAAAGCTTATCAAACCTAGGCTTTGTCTCCATGAGTTTTATTGATACCATTCATTCCAGCCGTCTTGATAATATTTTAAAAGAGGATGTGCGGATAGGGTGTTGGCTTTAACTTCTATCTTTTCCATATCTTTTGGAAATTCAAATAGTTGTGATAATGATAAGGGTGATAGGAAGCGATAGTCGCGTTGGGCTAATTGAATTTTTTCTATTTTTAAGGGGTGGCGTGAGGCTAATACAAAACCCCATTCACCGAAGCTAGGGACATGCACATGATAAGGTAGGGTGTGCCAGTTTTCAGTGATTTCTCCTGCGAGGTTGGTTTGTTGTAATGTTTTATTGATACACCAAAATGCTTTATGTGAATACAGCGGTGAGGTGGCTTGTGTGACTAAGACTCCTGTTTGTGAGAGGTGTTGTTTGACTAAGCGATAAAAGACGGTGCTATACAAACGCGATAGACTAATTGTATTAGGGTCAGGTAAGTCTATGATAATCACATCATATAGTTGTTGATTACTTTCTAAGAATTTCCATGCATCTTGGTTGAAAATGCTGACTTTAGGATGATTGAGCGCATTTTTATTCAGTTGTTGTAGTACCGCTTTAGTTTTAAATAGTTGCGTTACCGCAGGGTCTAAGTCCACTAGCGTTATTTTCTGAATGCTTTGATAGTTTAATAATTCTCTTGTTGCCAAACCATCACCGCCCCCAAGTATAAGAATATTTTTAGCAGGTTTTGCCAGACTCATGACAGGATGCACTAATGATTCGTGATAACGGTATTCATCAAAACTATCAAATTGCAATGCACCATTAATATAAAATCGCAGACGTTGATTGCGTTTAGTTAGGACTAAGCGTTGTTGATAGTTTGAGGTTTCAGCATAGATGAGCGGGTCTTGATATAAACGGCTTTCCATACGACTAACAAAGGCGCTAGAAATAAAAAAGCCGAAGATTAAGAGCAATAAAAGTAAGATCCCATAGCCTAGTAAATGTTGATAGCGGCTAATTTCAGGTTTAAAAACATACAGTGCCAACAGCCCAATGGTAGTATTTAAAATACCCATCAGCAAACCTGATTGCATTAAGCCAAGCTGAGGCACCAAGACAAGGGGAAAGACTAAGGCAGCTATCAATGCGCCTATATAATCAGCCGTGAAGACATTAGAAACATTTGTTTTTAGTGAAAAATGCTGTTTTAAAATCCGAATAACTAAGGGGATTTCAATACCTAATAAGCTACCTAATAAGAAAATAATAATAAATAAAAAAGGTGTGTAGTTATGTAATACTGCAAAGGTAAAAAATAGGAAGGGCGCAGATAAGCCACCGAGCAATCCGACGAATAGTTGCAGACGTACAAATTGTTTCGTTAATTGCCCCTCAATAAAGCGTGATGACCATGCGCCAATCCCCATAGAGGTCATAAACAGACCGATCACTAATGAAAATTGATACACCGAGTCGCCTAATAAATAACTCGATAACGTGCTGATCAATAATTCATAAATCAAACCACAAATAGCAATACTAAAAGTAGCAAAAAGCAAAGTGATTTGTTGTCGCTGTTTATAAACGCTCATTTTTATTGTATGGCTGCGGAGTAAATAGCACCTAAGGCTAAAATAATCGCTCCCACTACAATGGCTAAGGCAATATTACCTTCCTCGGTTATTTTCTTAACTATGGAAAAGGGGGTTAATTTTTCCATAACCCATAAAGAGAGGATAAAAAGGGAAAAGCCTAAAACGCCGTAAACAAGGCTTGATAAAAGGTATTCAAAGGTTAAATGTGCATTCATAAAAAGTTAGTATTTTAAGTTATAAAAAAATAGCATCATTGACACTACGCTAAAGTGAGGGTGAATTATTTAAAAGAGCTTTATTTTCCACCACGAAAACCACCCGAGCTATATCCAGAAGAACGATATCCACTTGAAGAAGAAGAGGAAGAAAAACGACTACCCGAACGCACACTCGGTTTTTCATAATGGGTTGCTTGCATTCCGACATTACTATAGGTCATGCTAGTTGCCAGCAGTGTTAAAGCTGCAAATAAAAGAAACATAAATCGAATCATCAATCCCCCGCCAGTTTCCAGCGTTTGCTCTCAAAGCTAGTTCGAGAAAAAAAGCTGAAGATCATTACTGCAAGACTCAATAACAATAACCAAAAGAAATAACGGGAGCCTACTCGGTTTTCTTTAATCGTAATCGTTACTTTTTTAATGGGTAATTGTGTCTTGGCAACAAAGCTTAAGCTGTAAATGCCTGCTTTGGGTACCATAAAACTAGATTCAACCCGACTAATATTTTTATCAATACGGTATGTACCTGTCCTTAGTGTCTTTTTACCTAAATTAAGGATGCTTTTCCCCGTGGTTTTTTGTTTAATCGTCGTATTCAATAAAGCATCTGCTTTATGCGTATCCATTGTTAAGAAAATTAAATGCTTAGGTTTATTAATAGTGAACTCATAACGTGATTGCACTTGTCCATTCCCCAGATTTTTCATCACAACGGGTTTTATAGTGACAGGATTTCCTTGCATAAAAAGCCAAATAATAAGACTAATAAGGAAGGATAAAATAGCAAAGGGTTTAGCGACTTTAGCGAGGGGCTGCAAAAATTTTGATTTATAAGGGGTAAGGCGATGCATGCTTTTCGGTTTATACAGATCAGGCAAGGCAAATTGTTGTTGAATTTCTTCTGCATTAATATATTCACCCCAATAATATTCCGTTTCACGCGCATTACGTTCCTCTGAAAATGAATAAGGTGGATCAATCGCTTCGGCTAATGTTGTGGTATCGCCAACACGAGCAACCCATGTTAATTCCCCCGCAACGTAGTTAATTTTGGCATCAAATTTCTCATAAAAACGAAAGGATTGTTGATTGACTTTAACCGCTTGCAGAGGGAAAAGTCGCCATAAACTTTTATTGGGCAAATAACGTGTACGACGTAAAAACACCCAATGACCCGATTCATAAGATAACCAAGCATAGCCATGTGTAGGGGAAAAAAGCTGATAATCTACCCAGCACTCGCCATCTCCACACCATTCAATAAGACCAACTACTGTAAACAATACCCCTTTAAGCTTGCCCTGTGCGCCTGTTTTTAACGGTGAATTAGATAATAATTGTTGCTCTGTAAATTGAGTTAAAACCTTGTATTCATCCCGAGGGTTCATCACCGCACCGCAATAATCACAGGTTAAACTTTTAATCTTATGCCCTGCATG
>WGBH01000020.1 GCA_015494435.1 Thiotrichaceae bacterium
TATAAAATAATCATTTACTTATCTATAATATGAAAAAGAAAAACTGGTGAAATTACTGGATAAAAAAAGGCATATTTTTGACATTTTTTATGTCTAGAAATATTCAATTTACCCCCTAAGTTATTGATTATTTATTTTTAAGGTGCATTAAAAAGACGTTTTTTCATTTAATAATTTCATCTATTTTCACCTGTTTTTATTCTTCAATATTGATTATAAATAATTAATTAAAAAGAAATATTTTCATTTTTATCCAATCCATTTTTGTTTTCTTGTAATAGGTTAAAAAAAAACCATTTCGACAGCCTAGTTTGTTACCCCGTCGGAACGTTTTAAAGAAGCCTTGCAGAAAACTGTGAGGCTTTATTGCATTTAAGCTAAACGTGTGAACGGGTTTACAAAACCCGTCCAACGAAGTTGATGTTGATTGACATAATATTGCGAGTTTACTTGTATGGCTGTCTCTCGCCCTGATAATGCTTGGGCAACTGTCGTCTTGTTAACGCTGTTATGTTTGAGTTGCTTTCTAATCCAGCAACTCAAGCCATCTGTTTTGTCGCCCACATGATAAATGGCAGATTGTGCACCACTAGGTAACGTAAAGATCGATCTCCCCGTTTTAGAGATACTTCCCAATTTGTTTTTCCCGTCTGAGCCACTATGCATAGGGACGATACCTATACTGGCACTCACAACCATTGCCAACCCGTGAATAATAAACACCTGCTCCTAACCAAGCTATTTCTAGCATTTTCTGTAGTTCTTTACAGCTAGGAATTATTTTTGTATAAGCTTCTAGCCGTTCAGTATCCCTCATTTTAAGCGGGTGATTCATTACCACCTTTGTCGCTATTTAATACTTTTTGATATAGCCGTTGGTAGTTTTCTAAAAAAGTTTGTTCACTGTAGAGGCTTTCTACACGTGCAATACCTGCTGCTTGAGCTGCATACCAACGCTTTTCGTCGCTAAGTAATGCCATTGCTTCTGTTGCAAGTGCCTGAGGATTAGCTAAAGGCACTATCGCGCCTGCTTTTCCTCGTTGACGGTCTTCTTCATTAGATCCTTCAATGAGTTCACGACAAGACCCTACATCGGTGGCAAGGGAGGGCACACCTGCGGCAAAGCCTTCTAATATAACCAGTGGCTGTCCTTCACTGATTGAGCTGAGTGTCAGCAGTCCTGTTTTCGGTAAAATATCATCAATATTTTGAAAGCCTAGAAATTTTACTTTTTCTTCAAGTCCAAGTTGTTTTACTAAGGCATAACATTCTGCTGCATATTCTTCTTCCTCTTCAGAAGGACCTACAATCCAACCTTCGGCCTCAGGTAATTCCTGACATAATAATCCAACCGCACGAATATAGGTTTTAATGTCTTTAATAGGAACGACACGTCCAAGTAAACAAAGGACAGGTGGAATCGTTTTTCCACGTTTTGCTCTCAATGTCGTTAAATGTTCTAACTTTACCCCATTTGGAATGGCGACCGCTTGTTCAGGTCTTGCGCCGAGATCTATCTGTTTTAAACGATTTTGTTCATAAAGAGTAACGGTTGTATGACAAGCACTATAGGTAAATCGCCCTAAACTTTCAAAAAACTGCATCCAAAGTCGTCGAAGATAACTAATATGATCATCCAAACCTGCTTTAAAATACTGATTTGTCTCTTTAATCCAATCTGCTTGATAAAGATCTATTTGCCGTTCTTTGGTATAAATCCCATGCTCACTCAATAGCAATGGCTTGTTTTGTATCAATTTTAAAAACATCCCAAGGATTCCAGCATAACCTGTAGAAATAGTATGATAACAATCTGCTTCGGGAATATTCTTTGCAATATCAAGCAATGCTAAAAGCGGAGAATGCATCGCCCTTATCGTCCAAAAATAATCATTAAACGATTGCTCAGGACAGTTTTCACGATAGCTTTCGGTAATAAGTTGCCATACCTGCGGGCTGTAAAAAAATTGTTCTATTTTTAACTCATTGATATGAAGGAGTAATTGCTTGATATTTACTAATTTTTCAATAGGAGGCACTTGTTTGCTTTCAGTCAGAAAGGTGTAAATTTCTTTTAGCTCTACGAGTATTTCTTCATCTAAGTGATAGGGTTTTGGTGGCTTTAGATCCAAGCATTCATTCAAGAAATGCTTTTCAAAATGACACACATTCGATGGAAATTCAAAATGCATGTCTGCATAATGTTCCCGACTGGCTCCAATAAAGACTAGCGCAAATTGATAATGCGGAAGTCCTTGAATTAACTGATGAACCCAGCTTGATACCCCACCTCTTACATAGGGATAAGTACCTTCTAGGAGCAAGCAAATATCAGCTTTTTTTATTTTATTATTAGTCATAAATGAAGTTTTCAAGAACGCTTTTAAGTAGAATATAAACGCTCAAGGGGTAATCCTAGGTTAACAGCCTTTATTTGTGCGCGTTGTGCTTGTTTATTTCGCCCTTGATAGCGGAGTATTTTACTAAGCGCTTGAAATGCATAGGCTGATTTACTATCAATATGGATGGCATTAATACAATGTTTTTTCGCTTTTTTTAATAAGGCATCGTTACTTTCTGATAATAATCCAATATCAAGTAAGTGTATGTAATCTTTTGTGATAGTAAGATGTATCTCTGCAATATTATCGTTTTCAGATGCTTGTTTCAATTGGGTTAATTTTTGTTGTAATTCTTTTTGTAAACGTTCTTCTAATGAACCTTTTAAGCTAAAGGCCATTAAGCGAGCGCTTTCAAAAGGGCTATTCAATGCTTCTTTTAGTAATGTATAGGCTTCTTTATCAGGCAAATGACGAGAGGCAACTAATAATTTGAGGTAGGTATCATCATCTAATGTTGAGATAAGATCACGTGTTTTCTTTTGATTACTTGAATGATATTGCTTTGGCGCTGAAAAATAACAGACATTTTGATTGGTATTAACTTCTTCCTCTTCTAAATCAGTCTCAATATGTTGCCGTCTTAATGTTTTTCTTATTGAAAATAGCCATAAAATAATTGCCCCTATCATTGGAATAAAAAAGAGTAAATTGAACCATAGAAATCCATTGATATTTTGTTTTAGAGAAAATCGCGAGACTATTTTCTTCCCTATTCGACTTAAGCTGTAAGACGCAATCAGAGTGATAACAAAATGGAAAACTATTAAGTTTGTATTATTGACTATTGAGGGTGCGAGCCACGCACTAGAAAAAATGCTCATTTGTATAAGCATCAAAAAAATCAGGCTAACGGATAAGGTGGGCATAGCTAAACTCACTGATATGATTTAAATAACTTTTTAATGCATATTGATCTGCTTTTTTGCGAAAATGGAGAGGGTTAAATTGAATCTTTTCTTCAGCAAAGTCAGTACCAAATTGTTTTATAAAAGTACTTTCTAAATTTTGTTGCCATTGCACTGAGTTATCAGCATTAAAAAGTGGCAACAAGATAACAACAGTAATCCCCTGTTTTTTTTGCAATCGCCAAATACGGTTAGCTCCACGTACCTTGCTAGCAAAAAATGCCTGATATTCTTGTTCATTAGCAGAGGGAGGGATTTCAACCGTCATTAAAGTGACAGACCTCACAGTGTTCAAAACAATATCAACCGCAGTTGACACTTCAGACAACAATAATTTTGTTTCAGAAATAGGATGCTGAGCATTACTCAATAAATTAGCCACATAACTACTAAGTAAAGCGAGTAAGTTTAAATTTTGCTGTGTAAAAGCAGAGGATGTCATACGGTTAATAGCAAGAACTCCCCAAAGGTGATGATTATTATCAATAAGAGGAATAGCCGCTTGCAACTGTGAGTCTGCAAAATCTTCCGATAATGACTTCTGATTTAATTTAATAGACTTTTTACTTTTAACCGCCTCTATAAGCAAAGGATCTTGATGTAAATTATCAGGAATCACACCAATACCACCAATAGGCGTTTCTCTGATGACCCCCTCTTTATTGATATGATAAAACGCAGCTGCCTCAAGCCAATCATATTGTTGCAATATACTACGCATTTTTTTTATCGCCAAAATTAAGCGATCCTTTCTACCACGAGGTTGTTCTAATGATATCTCAAGCAAACGCAAAGAACCTGCTAATGACTGCGTTGTTGTTACCATTTCCTCCTCTAACTGGCTATAAGAAATATGTAAAAGTTGTAATGCCTGCTCTGATTGACTAGTACTCTGGCGACAATCTCTCAGCTGCTTTATTTGCTCTTCATTGCGCCTTTTCCAGCGTTGTGTTATCTCACCAATAAAGACCACCAGCAATAAACTTCCCGACAACATCTGAATCGCATTGTCTATCATCCCCCATTGAAACTGCGTGACATAAAGCAAACAAACGAAGCTAAATACAAATAGACTCAAAAGACCATACCATGTGCCATATCGTGAAGATGCTAATACAGGTATAAATATCATCCAAGGAAATGCAGTCTGTAGGAAAAAGATATCTTCTCGACCTAAAAGCCAGATTAAAGAAGGAATAATTAATGGTAATAAGACAGCTTCAAAGAGAGCCGTTTTATCAGCATCAATATTATTTTTAAAATCAGCTGTGAATACTAATGTGTTAATAACCATTTTCCTCTTAACTCTATACTTAATTTATGGTCACCAGTATCCATCTTTTTCTAATAGATAACCCATTAATGCTGGATTAAGGAGGCACTTTATTCGATAGGATGCGTTTGTACAGAATTAGGTCACAATAGTCTTCATTCAACGAAGAAAATGATTTTATTTAGCAATACGAACTATCCAATAATTATCATTAATTATCATTTTGTAATTTTTTCAAATAATCAGAAAAGAAGGGTTGCACTCATTAGAAACTACTATATAATGCACGCCTCTCAACGCCGCAATAGCTCAGTTGGTAGAGCAACTGACTTGTAATCAGTAGGTCCCGAGTTCGACTCTTGGTTGCGGCACCATATTCAGGTTTCTGGAGAATATTCTCCAGAACGCCTTCTAATTCAAGGATATGGGTAAGTTTTTCAGATTGTTTATCAATACGCAACATTTCAGTCAGTTGCTCTGGATTTTTCCGTTTTCGTTCAATGTTTTTTACTGTTTATAATGGATTCTGTTGGTAGTCTGAAGTCCCATTCATAGAGGCATGAGCCAGTAAATTCTTCAGCCAATTATCCGCATGACGCTTATTATTTAGTTGTTTAGTAGGTGATAGTTGTCCATTATGTTTTTTCACCGTTACAGGAGAAGAAGGACAAAAATTTCATAAAGACGTAAAAAGAGTGTTTTTTCAGCCTCTTTAGTGCGTGCTGTCATGTAAGGCATAAGGAAGACAGGTGTGATCATAAAGGTTACTTTATCGGTTTTAAATTCTATTCGTCCTTTTTTGGGGAAGAGGGAAAGTTTAGTCGTTTTCCCTAGTGTCCTGTAAGTAAAGGCAACTTTCAAAATTTACTGCTAGTATGTTGTACCACTAGAATCCATTACAAACAGGCAATTTCTTCTAGTTTTATTAAATCACACAAATACTGATTAGGTTCTGTAGTAATAATTAAGCGCTGGCGTTTGAATTCTGCAATGGTTCGACTTGCTGTTTCTGTTGTGATTGCGAGCATTGCACCCATATCTTCTCGACTAAATAAAGAACAGCTATTTTTACCATAGCGTTTACTTAATTTTAAAATCAAGCGAGCGACACGTTTTTTAGCTGAGCCTGTAGAAAGTTCTGTTACCCAGCTATCTGCTTCCTTCAAAGCATGTTGCCAGCGCACCATTAACTCTCGATAAAGGTGTGGATTTTTAACAGAAAGTTCTTCGACTGCGCTAGTAGGATAACGACATACTTCTGCTGTTTGCAGGACAATAGCATCATGTTCATAATTGCCATCAAGCAAAGTCTCTAACCCAAGTACATCTGAGTCACCTAAAATGCGAACAATGCGTTGATTTCCATCAGGTAAATATTGAACCAGCTTGACTAAACCAGTTCGCAAAGTGTACATATATTTGGGAGTATCGCCGACTCCGTATATTTTAGTCCCAATACTCAAATTAAATTGATCAATCGGTTTATGCAGGGAGTGAAAATCCTCTTCGGTTAAACCAGCAAATAATACGGAATTACGTAATGTGCAACGATTACAGTCAGCAGAACCTTGCCATGCTTGCTTTAAACTAATATGCGTCATTATAATCCTTGACTTTGTAAGTACTCATCATAAGTCCCTTGAAAATCAATAATACCTTCGGGAGTTATTTCAATAATACGAGTCGCAATGGAGGAGACAAACTCACGGTCATGAGAAACAAACAATAAAGTTCCTTTATAATTTTCTAGTGCAAGATTAAGTGATTCGATTGATTCCATATCTAAGTGATTCGTTGGTTCATCCATTAGCATAATATTCGGTTTTTGCAGAATTAGCTTACCAAATAACATTCTGCCTTGTTCACCACCTGAAATCACTTTGACTGATTTTTCACTATCTGCTTTAGAAAATAATAAACGTCCTAAAGTGCCACGAACCACTTGTTCATCATCGTCTTCACCACGCCAACGATTCATCCAATCAAAAAGGCTAATATCTTCTGCAAAATCAACTGCATGATCTTGTGCGTAATAGCCAATATTAGCATTTTCTGACCATTTTATCTTGCCTGTAGTTAGTTCTAAATCGCCATTAAGACAACGTAATAAGGTTGTTTTGCCGACCCCATTAGCGCCTATAATAGCAATACGCTCGCCAACTTGAACCATTAAATCAAAATCTTTAAATAAAGCAGGCTCATCATCATAGTGTTTGCTTAAATTTTCAACCTCCAAAGCCTGACGGAACAGTTTTTTCTCTATTTCAAAGCGAATATATGGATTAACTCGGCTAGAAACCTTGACTTCCGCTAGTTCTATTTTATCGATTTGTCGAGCACGTGAGGTAGCTTGTTTAGCTTTGGATGCATTGGCAGAGAAACGACTCACAAATTCTTTTAGTTCTGCAATCTTTGCTTTCTTTTTGGCATTATCAGACAGCAAACGCTCACGCGCTTGGGTAGCTGCAAACATATATTCATCATAATTTCCAGGATAAAGGCGTAATTCCCCATAATCCAAATCGGCCATATGGGTACAAACAGTATTTAAGAAATGGCGATCATGCGAGATAATAACCATGGTACTTTTGCGCTCTACAATAATATTTTCTAACCAACGAATGGTATTAATATCAAGGTTGTTAGTCGGCTCATCAAGCAATAAAATATCAGGATCAGCAAATAATGCTTGTGCTAATAAGACGCGCAGTTTCCAACCAGGTGCAACGGCACTCATCAAACCTGTGTGCTGCTCAAGCGGAATACCCACCCCTAATAATAATTCACCTGCTCTTGACTCTGCGGTATAGCCATCCATTTCGCCAAACTGAATTTCCAAATCAGCCACCAGCATCCCTTCTTCTTCGCTCATCTCAGGCAAAGAGTAAATGCGATCACGTTCCTCTTTAACCTTCCAAAGCCTAGTATCCCCCTTAATAACGGTGTCAAGGACAGTAAATTCTTCAAAAGCAAACTGATCTTGTCCCAAAACCGCAAAAGTTTCATCAGGATCCATAGAAACATTGCCTGCTGTAGGTTCTAATTCACCTGATAAAATTTTCATAAAGGTCGATTTACCGCAACCATTGGCACCAATTAAACCATAACGGTGACCCTGACCAAATTTGACAGAGATATTTTCAAACAGAGGCTTCGCCCCAAATTGCATAGTGATATTGGCAGTAGAAATCATGAGTATATTCGCGCTTAAGTAGTTAGGAATAAGCATTCAATCGGCTTATTCCTTATGAATTTAAATGAACAGGCAGGGAATTTAGCTTGTCGGGAGAAAAAGCTCAAGATGAATGTGTAACATCTGTTAAATTAAGGCAATAATTGATGTTCACAATTAACCCGCAGGAGTCCAAGCTTGAATTCCTTGGATTTGGAAATTATTTATCTGAAAAATTATAAGTATGATTAAAACCTTAGTGTCTGCCTGAATGCCCAAAGCCTCCTTCACCACGAATACTGCTCTTAAAACTCTCTACTTGCTTTAGTTGCACTTGCAATACAGGCACAAAAACAAGTTGTGCAATACGATCTGCAATTTCAATGGTGAAATCTTTTTTACTGCGATTCCAGCAAGAGATATAGAGCTGTCCTTGATAATCAGAATCAATAAGACCAACAAGATTTCCTAGCACAATGCCATGCTTATGACCTAGTCCAGAACGGGGTAAAATAGTGGCAGCAATAGAAGGGTCGCCAATATGAATAGCAAGCCCTGTGGGAATGAGTTGTGTCTCGCCTGCTTTTATAATCAGTGTCTCATCCATACAAGCACGTAAATCCATTCCTGCTGCGCCTTCTGTGGCATACTCTGGTAATGGGATACTGTCACCAATGCGAGGGTCTAAAATAGTATAGTTAATAATGGGAGAGGATGTTGTCATAAGGGATTGCCTTTTTTGCGATTAATTTTAAGATTGAAAATAGCGTTTAACAATAATGGCGATTAATTCATGTGCTAATGTTTGCTTCTCTTTTTCTGGTAGTGAAAGTTGTCCATCATGCCAAATTATTTCTAATTGATTAGTATCTTGATCAAAGCCTTTACCCTCACCAACAGGATTAGCAACGATAAGATCCAGTTTTTTACGTTTCAACTTACCCCGTGCGTATTTGATTACATTATGGGTTTCAGCAGCAAAGCCAACCGTAAATAAATGGCTAAATTGATGGCTCACATCGGAAAGAATATCTGCATTTTGTTTTAATTGTAATCGTAAATACTCCCCCGTTTTTTTGATTTTTTTACTGAAAATATCTTTTGTGGAAAAATCAGATACAGCAGCGGTGGCAATAAATATATCCGCAGATTTAGCGGCTGCTAATGTGGCACTATGCATCTCAGCGGCAGATTCTACTTTAATAATATCAATATTTTTCGGTGTTGGAACGGTAACAGGTCCAGAAACGATGGTAACCATTGCCCCTAAATCTCGTGCAGCAATCGCAATAGAATAACCCATTTTACCCGAGCTTCTATTACTGATATAACGTACAGGATCAATCGCTTCTCGTGTTGGCCCTGCGGTCAGTAAAACATGTTTTCCTTGCAGTGAAAGTGTTTTGTTTAATGTGGCTTGATTTTCTACTAACTTCGCAACAATTGCATCAGGTTCTAGCATTCGACCCGCACCTGTTTCACCACAAGCTTGCTCACCTATTGCTGGACCGTGAATCTTTATATCTCGCTGTCGCAATGTTTGTAAATTGGCTTGAGTGGCAGCATTTGTCCACATAATGTGATTCATAGCAGGAGCAAGGTGAAGCGAAGCCTCTGATGCTAAACACAAGGTGCTGAGTAAATCATTTGCTATACCGTGTGCTAAACGTGCCATTATATCAGCACTGGCAGGTGCAATAATAATAAGCTCTGCCCAGCGCGCTAACTCAATATGCCCCATTGCTGCCTCAGCACGGTTATCCAACAAATCAGTATGAACAGGATTACCCGATAATGCTTGAAAGGTAAGAGGAGTAATAAATTGAGTAGCGGCATTTGTCATGCAGACACGTACCTTTGCACCTGCTTTAATCAATTCACGCACCAGTGTTGCCGACTTATAAGCCGCAATACCGCCACTTATCCCTACAACGATGTTTTTATTCAATTGCTTAGTCATAATGTGCTGAAGTTTAAGTATCAATTCACAATTAATCGAACCTTTTCTGTATTAAATTTCTAAAGAGACAAACGATATTATGGCAATCACTGATTGGGCAATAGAAGATAGGCCACGTGAAAAACTATTACAGCGAGGGGCAGAGGTCTTATCTGATGCAGAATTATTAGCAATATTTCTCCGCACAGGTATTAAAGGAAAAAGTGCCGTTGATTTAGCTAAGGACTTACTGAAGGACTCAGGTGGATTGAATGCGTTACTAGGTGCATCAGAAGAAAGATTTTGTCAACACAAAGGCTTAGGACAGGCAAAATTCGTGCAAATGAAAGCAGTTGTGGAAATGTCGCGTCGTTATTTAGATGAAAAAATGCGTCACGGTGATGTGCTAACGAATGCTTCTGCGGTTGAAGATTATCTGAAGATGCAATTGCGTCATTATCCCTATGAAGTCTTTTGCTGTATCTTTTTAGATACCAAACATCGTGTGATTGAATTTGAAGAATTATTCCAAGGAACCATTGACAGCGCCAGTGTTCATCCGCGTGAAGTGATTCGACGCGTTATACACCATAATGCAGCCGCTGTTATTTTCTCACACAACCATCCATCAGGAGTAGCAGAACCCAGCCAAGCCGATCAGCGTATTACGGAAACCTTAAAACAAGCCTTATCATTCCTTGATGTACGCGTATTAGATCATTTTATTATAGGCGATGAAGTCGTTTCCTTTGCTCAACGAGGGTTGATGTAAGTTGTTTTGTATTCTGACCCTTTTTGCAAGTGATTTTATTTGCTGGATGGGTTTTGTAAACCCGTCTTCACCTTTTACCTAAACATAAAAAAGTCCCACTATTTTATGAGACTTCTGGCATGGTTCAAGCTAAGGTAACACTTTTAAATTTAATCAAGGTGTTTTTTATTGTATTCAAATGATTGATATTAAAGGATTTGACTGCTTATTCTAGTCCTCTATCAGAATATAAAAGTGTTACCTTGTATCCAGTATTATTGAACCATGCCAAAATAAGGATTTGATGATTGAACAGCTAATTCAACCGCCTCATGAAGATATTTCTGGCATGGATTATCACGATAATGTGCTTTATATGGTCAGTGATACCGAAGACTTATTAATCAAATATGATATTAAAAAACAACGTGATATAGCAACAGTAAAGCTGTCACCTTATGCACAGGAAGGTGTTGCTTTTGATGATGAAAATAATATTTATATCGCAAATGATAATGGCAGTGTGTTTAAATACGATAAAAATTTTTTAGGCTTGTAATATGAAAATATTTGAAACACTTTATAACAAGGTTCTAAGTTGGTCTAAACATCGCCATGCTCCGAAGTATCTGGCAGCAGTGAGCTTTGCTGAGTCCTCCTTTTTTCCTGTACCTGTTGCGGTGATGTTATTACCAATGTGTTTAGCCAAACCAGAACGGGCTTATAAATTAGCCGCTTTAACCCTTGTTTTTTCTGTGCTGGGTGGTATCGCTGGTTATCTGATTGGCTGGGGAGCTTATGGTTTAATAGAGCCTTTTATTCACATTTATGCTGCCCAATTGGATAAGGCTAAAGACTGGTTTGCAGACTATGGCGTATGGATTGTTTTGATGGCAGGATTTTCTCCTGTCCCTTATAAAATATTCACCATTACAGCAGGTTTGCTGGCGATGCCTTTTATTCCTTTTGTTATTGCATCCATTATTGGTAGAGCCTCACAGTTTTATTTAATTGCTTTTTTAACCAATAAGTTTGGGCCGACTATGGAGCCAAAAATCCGACAATATATTGAATGGTTAGGCTGGGCAGTTGTTGTATTGGTCGTTGCTATTGTGCTTTGCTTGAGCTTAAAAGGTTAGGTTCCTAATCAGGGCTATCGCATAAAAATCACAAATTAATCATGCTATTATAAAAGGTCAGGACTAATTCGCCCCATTCGTGTTGCTCTACAAAAACAAAAAGCTGATTTATTGGGCTTTGCCATTCGTTTAGATGATGATCTATGGGGCATTGCCCTTGAGCATAAGCAGAGTATTGATTTTATACGACAAATAGCAACCTTACAGCTAGTTCGTTGGTTGAAAATCTGAATAGTCGCTTACGTCAATACTTCTTCTTACGCCGCCAAATTGGAGGAAGTTATCTAGATTTACTTCGATTCTATTTCAATCACCGCGTTTATGAGCGGAGTCAACGTTCAGAAAGAACAGGGCACTCTCCTGCTGAATTAATGACAGGAGAAAACACCCGCACTGGCTTGAGATGCTTGGTTTTACGCTCTTTAAAAAGCAGATCGCTCACTAAAAACAGCACGACTCTTTAATATTTTTTGTTTTTTCTTCACAACATGAGGAGGTTATTCTTGCGCCTGTGTTACCTAAAATGAGGTTGTTTTGAACCATGCCAAATTCTCTGAAATTTAGTAAAATATTGACTGCTAACTCTTTGATTAAAACTCTTTAAAAATAGTATTTTTATAAATCCTCGCACTTTTAATCACACCCTTTGTATTCAGCCAAAGTTGAAAAGAACTTAAGAATATGCATATTAATTAATCATATCGTTTGTGATAAGTGCGCCGTTTCCCCGCTCGCTGGGTAATAATCCCTTCAATTTGCTTGGGGCTTTTGATTTCGAAAGTTTCGTAGAGATCATTTAGAGGTTCAAGAAAGTAACGCTGATCGATAATACGTAATCTACGAAAAATATATTCATCCTTATTGTCTTTAGCAAACACATAAGAGCCATCACGGTAAACATGACTAGGGTCAATAATAATAATACAGCCCTTAGCAAATTCTGGTTCCATGCTATCGTCTAAAGTACGTAAAGCAAAAGGTTCTGATTCTGAACAACTACCACCATCGCCTATATTTTGTTTAAAAGCATCTTGAATCTGTATTTTCGTTTCTTGCATGAAGAGGTTCCATTATTGATTACGACTGAATTCTGTTTCTTGCATATAACTTTTTGGCACATACCAGCTCAATTTTTGATGTAACTGCACTACTTCACCAATAATAGTGAGGGTAGGAGCACGTACGCCTGAATTTTTAACTAGTTGAGGTAAACTACTAACGGTGCCAATATGAACCCGCTGATTACGGGTTGTACCTTGTTCAATTAATGCGGCAGGCATATCCGATGACATGCCGTGTGCTTGTAGCTGTTCGCTGATGACACTAATACCTGTTAGACCCATATAAAAGACAAGGGTGTGGTGTGGTTGTACTAATTGCTCCCAGTTAAGGTTGATGCTGCCATCTTTAAGGTGTCCAGTAGCAAAAGTAACCGATTGTGCATGATCACGATGCGTTAGTGGAATGCCTGAATAACTTGCACAGCCCGCAGCAGCGGTAATACCAGGGACAACTTGAAAGGGGATTTGATTTTCTGCTAGCGTTTCGATTTCTTCACCACCGCGCCCAAAAATAAAGGGGTCGCCACCTTTAAGACGCAATACACGTTTACCTTGTTTTGCTAGCTCAACCAGTAAATCATTAATTTTATCTTGAGGAACCGCATGATTATCTTTTTCTTTGCCGACATAATAGCGTTCGGCTTCTTTATTCGCCATAGCTAGAATCGGCTGTGAAACTAAACGGTCGTAGACCATAACATCCGCTTGTTGCATTAATCGAACGGCTTTAAAAGTAAGCAAATCAGGGTCGCCGGGCCCTGCACCGACTAAATAGACTTCGCCTATTGAGGGTTTAGCGGTGTTTGTCTCTAATAATTGATCTAATAGTTGGCATGCTGCATCCTCTTGGCCTGCATAAACAAGCTCTGAAAAAGTGCCAGCAAGCGTTGTTTCCCAAAATTCTTTACGCTGTTGCTGTTGAGGAAAATGGGCTTTTACTTTAGGGCGATATTCTTCCGTAATGGCAGCAAGGTGTCCACAGGCAGAAGGAATCAGCGTTTCGAGTTTCATTCTTAATCGCCTTGCTAAAACAGGCGATGCCCCCCCCGTTGAAACGGCAATAGTAACAGGAGAGCGATCAAGTACCGAGGGCATAATGAAACTACTTTTATCAGGATTATCAGCAACATTAACAAGAATGCCTTGTTGTTCTGCTAATTGAGCAATTTCAAGATTGACATTAGTGTCATTAGTAGCTGCAATAAGGAGAATACAGTTAGCTATATCGGATGCTTTAAAGGTGCGAGCAATATGAGTAATGCTCCCTTTGCTTACTTTTTTTTGCAAGGCATCACATAATTGAGGGGATACAAGGGTCACTTTTGCACCCGATTTAAGCAAGGCCTTAATTTTACGATTAGCGACGATTCCACCGCCGATGACTGTGCAGTGACGCTCTTTAAGGGTAAGAAAAATAGGGAAATGTTTCATCTTTGGCTAACGTCTCTTTTTACGGACTGGATAGGTAACAATATCTTTAACAATATCACTATAGGGTAGTTTTTCTACACTGTCGTATTTTAGCAAAGTAGCGACAACGGTTTGATGAATATTGTGTACAGTTACCCCTGTTTGAGGTGGTTTTTCTGTATTTTTAGGAGTGACTAATTTTTGCAGACCGAGCATCCCGCCTGCTTGCACTCTTAATTCTTTATTATGTGGCAATGGTCCATCTACTGTAATAATTTTAAGAGCAAAGCGTGCTTTATTACGCAGAGTTTCCAATAGTAAGGAACACTCTGCCAGTGCTTGTTCTGAAGGACAAGCAATACCTTCACGAGTGGCTATCACAAAACGCTGTTTGAGTTCACAATCACAATGGCGGTTATTGAGTGATTTTTCAAATACACAACGGTTTGGATTTAGTGCGTGATAAACTTTTCGGTATTGATCTTCATCCATACAAAATATTTATTTTTCCCATTCCATCGTCACTGTTTCAGGGCGTTTTTCCATCAGCAATTCTTCAGCACCAAGCTGTGTGGCGGCATGTACTAATTTAAACGTAATTGCACCATCAATAGGAACCGTTGCACGTTGTGCACGGGTAAAATTACGCGCATCTTTATAGGCTTCAAAGGATTCTAAATATTCCAAATTTTTCAAAATAGGGGTTGGATGGGTGATTTTAAATACATAATAGGGCATAAGCGATATTCTCTTCGTTATTTAATCATCGGGGAAGTATTATGACATAAGTATATCAGTTTTTTCTAATAAAGGTTCTGTTAGTGGGTTTAATCGTTTTCGCATTACTTTTCCAACGGACTCATTACCGCTAAAAACAGGGGTTAAGGTATTTTCTCCAAGCTGTGCTAATAACATTAAGGCAGAAAACTTTGCAAGGTATTGAGGCTCTAGTACGGTTAATAAAGCATTCAAAGCATCAGAATGTTGATCTGAAACTTTAGAATAGGATTGAGCACGTCGTAAGGCGATTTCAATGGTGTGAGCACCTCGTCTTTCAGGGAATGGTAAATCAAAAAACTGTTTAATGGCGCTAAATAAAGAGATAACGACTTCTTGATCTACTGGTTTTTTAATCGCATTTTTTAATGTTTGCAACCATATTTGCCCCTCTTTAGATAAGACATAACAAAAAGCATTGGCATAAGGATTATTTTCATCCAGCAACGTCTGCAATTGTTTTTTTAGGGGAGCATGGTCGTTAGAAGCTTTTTTGTTAATGGGTATTTGTTGAGGATCGCTATGAAGAAAGCCAACATAATAAGGATTACGACGTTTAGCGCGTGTCCATAGTTCTTTTTTTTGTTGCGGACTAATCAGTTCACCTTGTAGGCAAACGCGAACCATATCGACCGCATCAACTTGACACTCTTCAAATGGCAAAAACTCCATTAAAAATTCTGCTAGTTCTTTTCCTAGATCACCTGCTACCACATCAGGATAGCTCATTAAGCGACGTGCTACCTCAATGGTTGGATTTGCCCACCATGCACGTACCCCAATCTCGTGACTAATAGATGGCGAATAAACAACTGCAATCACCGCCTCAGGCTCTCCTAATAACAACATGTGCTTTAAGGTATTGTCTGCATGACCCATGCGTGTCCATGTTTTAATATAGACAGGATAGCCACCTGGAGAGCCTGTGATTTTTATTGATAATAACTCACGCACCCAACGTAGATACTGATCATCATTCACGGTCGGATTCAGCACAACTTTTGCCTCACCCTTATCGGTTAGAGCATGAACGGTCATACTACTTTCATTAATACGAATCGCTTTTAATGGTTGTGCTAAGAGTACATTAAGACGCAGATTATCCGCATTTGATAATTGCATGGTATAAAATCCTCAGTCCTTTGATTTTGTTGCTCGGATTTTATACTTTATGACACCTTTCGCAAAGCTATTAATAACTGATGTTACGCAGTCTCGAATCTTAAAATTTGCAATTATTTAAAAAGCCATCGGTGTAGCCTCAGGAAGTTCCAAGCAATGAATTTACCCATCTTACTTGCCCTTTTGCCCTTGCTTGAATCCTTTCAGTCGTTGCGTAGAGCCACTATGCGCCTCTTGATACACTTCAATCAGGAGCAGAAAATCAGCGCAATAGGGACAAATTCACTACTTGAAACTTCCTAACGCCGAATAACATTAAAAACAATTGCCTTGCTTTTCATAATGTCTTCACCCTTTGCACCTTTGATAATGGCATAGACAGTATGTTCTCCACGATCTAAATTGGTTAAATTCACCATTTTCAAATTACCTTCAGCCATTTTTTTTCCGTCTAAAAAAATACGGAGCTGATGTTTGTCTAATAATTTCGGTTTTAGCGATAACATCACCGTTACATCACCATTATTAGCACGAATGGCTTGTTTATTCTTAGGTGCAATAATAGAAAATTTGCTATAAATTATTTTCTTCTTTTTCTTATCTTGCCCTTGTTCTTTTGCGGTTAAAACAGGTTTATAAAGTTTGCCATAATCCTTTAAAATGGTTAGTTGAGGAAGAACAACCACTTTCGCCTTGACTGATTCAGGTGGAGAATCTCCATAATGCACCACTCCTTTTGCATCCTTCCAACTAAACACTGTATCCGCAACCACTGTTGAAAAAAATAAAAAACTTATCGCTACTATTATCCAATGTCGCATTTGTATCGCCTTACTTTATTGACTATAAACCCATTATCGTATGATGATCTTTAAATGGAATACCATTATTTCCCGACAAACACGAATACTTTCATAGCCTGTTTGCTCAGGGCGTTGCATCCTGAGCGGAGTCGAAGGGTTAATTAACTGCTACAATATATCTACTATTTCCTATAAAATTATGTATTCAATAGGAAAATTTGCAAAACTAATCGGACGAAGTATACAAACACTCAGCAA
>WGBH01000021.1 GCA_015494435.1 Thiotrichaceae bacterium
CAAAGAATCAGAGCCACATAAACAAGAGAAAAAAGCAAAACAGCAAAGTGAGGAAGAAAAACGTAAAATACGTGAAAAAAACCAGCGCACCGATCAATGGTTACGCAAAATTCCTGATGATGCTTCAGGTTTATGGAGTAGAAAATTTATCTATCAATACCGTCGTCGCAGTGATGCTAGAGGAAGAGGAAATCAACAGCCATGGTAATTTTATCGTTAATCTCTTATTTTATAAGGACTATCCCCAATAATAATGGCGCACAGATGTTTATCATTGCCCTTTTTTTATCACTCTTTCCACTGATATCAGCAGCCGAACTAAAACTAAGTATTGACCCTTTAGAAATCAGTACAGAAGAAGGTTTTGAATTAACGATTTCTAGCAATAGTGCAACCTCAGGCAATATAGATATTAGCCCCTTGCAACAAGACTTTGAAATACTCGATCAATACAAACAAAGTCGTATCCAAATTATCAATGGCAATACGAGTCAATCAACCACTTGGACTTATATACTGCTGGCAAAACGACCTGGTAAAATAACCATCCCTGCCATTACTGTCGGTAATGAGACGACCAAAGCACGTGAAATCACTGTTAAAAAAGGATCTACACAAGATGGTAATAATCCAGATATTATTCTCGAAGCTGAGATAGAACAATCATCGGCCTATGTTCAAGGTCAATTTATTTATGTGCAACGTTTATTATTTGCTAAATCTTTTCGAAGTGATGCAACCTTAACCCCCCCGCATTTAGCCACAGATTTAGCCGAAATAGAACCATTAGGGAATACACCTGAACGCATTGTAAAACGCAATGGACGTGACTATCATATGCTCACGCGTCGTTTTGTTATAACGCCACAAAAAAGTGGTAAATTAGTAATAGCACCTACTGTCTTCAGTGGCACTATACAACGTTCAAACCGTCAAAATTTTAATCGTTTCGGCTTTAACCCAAGAAGCAGACGGCTGAGAGTACGCTCTAATGAAGTTAGTATTGAGATAAAACCACGTCCTACAGAATTTACAGGTAAAGATTGGATTGTTGCTAAAAATTTTTCATTGCATTTAAACTGGTCAACATCACCTGATCAAATTAAAGCAGGCGATCCTGTTACCCTTGTATTAGCGGCAATAGCCAATGGTTTTCATGCTGAACAGCTCCCTGAAATCAAGCTACAAGCCCCTCAAGGCATCAAGCTTTATCCTGAAAAACCCAGTTTCAATAATGAACCTAATACAGATGGAATTATCGGTACAATGAATCAAAATATTGTGCTAGTTGCAACAGGAGGCGGAGAATTTGAACTACCTGAAATCAGCATACCGTGGTGGAATAGTGAAACCCATCAACAAGAAATTGCAAAATTAGAAGCGATAAAGCTCACCGTATCAGGTGCTCCTCTCCCCATCGTCAAGCAAAAGGCGATCAATAAAACTGAACCTAAAAGCCCTATTGAGCAAGATATTAAGCAAGAATTTCCAAAACAACAATCATCAAAACTATCAACAACAATTATTATAATGATTAGCCTGCTTTCTCTATTATTGATAGCAGGATTAGCATGGTTTTTTATTCATTGGAAAAAACAAGCAAGAAAAAACAATAATTCAAATCATTCTCCAACCTCTCAAAAACAACGATTAAAGTCTCTTAAACAAGCTTGTAATGAGAATAATGCCATAAAAGCGCAATATTATTTGCAACAATGGAAAAGCAATATCCCCTCCTCCTCTGCTTTAAATATTGAACAAAATAATCCTCAATTACAACAGCAAATTAATCAACTCCATCACACTTTATATGCAAAAGTAAAAAGTGACTGGCAAGGAGAAGAACTATGGCAAGCGGTACAAGCATATCAGGCACAATTAGATAAACTAAAACACAAAAATAATAATAAAAAAGAACAAGGATTAGAGCCTTTGTATTTTTAGTTACAGTGATTATAGGCTGATGATGTGTAGATAAATTATGGTTTAATTTTAACTCAGGTTATTCAACATTTTATTCTTTGCTAAAAAAAGGCATTTGTCCCAGAGAATCGGAAGTGAATATTGCTCTAAATGCAGAAGAAAGAGATTGAGGCTTTATATTGTCGGCTGGCGATGCCGCGGATTACACTTGAATTCTAGCTTAGTGCAATGCGCATCTTAGCCGACCTACCGCGCTACTAAATCAAAAAATAATCAAAAACCCACAGCTAATGAGTTTAAAGGCACTCGTGCTAAAAGGGGATTGTTTAAAGATATTGTACTAAATAAAATTTGGAATGCTGACCTAAATGGAGCAGTAAATCACATTAAAGTAGCTTTTAATAGTTCTTTTGAGTGGTTAAAAGACGCTCTTTTAAGTTATGTAATCCAAAAATAGTAAAAAGTGCTAACGATTTCCTTCAATTATTAAATAGAAAGCTTCATAAGATTAATAGTATCTCTACTTGAAGTGGAATAGTGATGCAGGTAAAGAGTAACTA
>WGBH01000022.1 GCA_015494435.1 Thiotrichaceae bacterium
GGGACAAACTATATAAATTATCACTAAAACTTGATAACTTTAAAAAATGGGGTGGATAATGGGACTCGAACCCACGACGACCGGCATCACAAGCCGGGGCTCTACCAACTGAGCTATACCCACCATAACAAAAACCATGGCATGCCAGACTCAATGGCGCGCCTGGCAGGACTCGAACCTGCAACCTACGGCTTAGAAGGCTGTTGCTCTATCCAGTTGAGCTACAGGCGCATCTCTTAGTTTTTTATTTAATGAACAGCTAACCACTTTTAAAAAAATGGTCGGGGTAGAGAGATTCGAACTCCCGACATCCTGCACCCAAAGCAGGCGCGCTACCAGACTGCGCTATACCCCGACAAATCTCGTTGAGGTATTTAAAATCCTTAAACAACCTCCAACGGAGCGCGCATGATACGCATCAATAGTCAGTTCGTCAACCTAAGCTTGTATTTTTATTTCATTATTTTTTGGGTTGTACTCATAATCAAGCCCATGCGAGAATGCCCGCATTTATTATCAATGCCTTAAAAAAATCACACAACGATGGGAAATCATTATGACAGCCAAACTTATTGATGGAAAAGCACTCTCTCTCAAAGTTAGAGCAGAGGTTAAATCTCTAGTCAGTGAACGGACGCAATTAGGAAAACGCCCACCTAGTTTGGCTGTTATTCTAATAGGAGGCGATCCTGCATCACAAGTTTATGTTGGACATAAACGCAAAGCTTGTAAAGAAACAGGTATTACATCACAATCTTACGATCTTCCAAAAGAAACAACACAATACGAATTACTTGGCCTTATTGATGATTTAAATAATGATACATCTATTGATGGGATTTTAGTGCAACTTCCTCTGCCTGATCATATTGATACTTCATTGGTGATAGAACACATTCATCCTGATAAAGATGTCGATGGTTTCCATCCTCTTAATATTGGCAAACTTGCTCTTCGCATACCCAAAATACGACCTTGCACACCCTATGGAATTATGTACTTATTAGATTCGATTGGCGAAACTTACAAAGGAAGACATGCGGTTGTTGTTGGTGCATCAAATATCGTTGGTCGTCCAATGATGATGGAATTATTACTCGCAGGGGCAACCGTTACCCTCTGTCATAGATTTTCTAGTAACACACCTGAGTTAGTTGCCCAAGCTGATATTGTTATTGTTGCTGTCGGCAAGGCAGGTCTTGTAAAAGGAGAATGGATAAAAAAAGGTGCAACTGTTATTGATGTAGGTATTAATCGTAGCAACGACGGTAAACTAATAGGTGATATTGAATTTGAGGCGGCCGCTAAAAAAGCCACTTGGATTACCCCCGTTCCAGGAGGAGTCGGGCCTATGACAGTTGCTATATTAATGAAAAACACATTGATGGCTTACAATAAGCATCAGTTATAACTAATCTTTATAAAAGCTTCTAAGTCCTTACTATATATTTAAAAACAAATACGGCATAATCGCCCTCTTTTTATCTATCTGGGCAATTATTATCAATGTTTAAAATTATTACAGACCATTCGCCTGCCAATATAAAAAATGACGTGCTTTCTGGGCTTACTGTCGCATTAGCACTAGTTCCTGAGGCTGTTGCTTTTGCAATATTGGCACATTTACATCCCTTGATTGGTCTTTATGCCGCTTTTACTATTGGCTTAATTGCCGCTATTATGGGGGGGCGTCCTGGTATGATTTCAGGTGCAACAGGAGCCATTGCAGTAGTGGTAGGGGCTTTAGTACTACAACATGGTGCAGAATATCTCTTTGCGGCAGTCGTCTTGATGGGTGCCATTCAAATCACCTTTGGCATATTAAAGCTGGGCAAATTCATTCGCTTAGTACCACACCCTGTTTTTCTTGGTTTTGTTAATGGATTAGCAATGGTGATATTTTTAGCGCAACTGGAACACTTTAAAGTAGAGCTTCCTGATGGCACTAAAGAATGGATCACAGGTTCAACCCTCTATATTATGCTGGCTTTAATTGCACTGACCATGGTAATTATTAAATTTCTACCTCGCTTGACAACCATTATTCCTTCAACGCTAGCGGCTATTATTATTGGCACTTTGATTACACTGGGCATGGCACATTTTTTAAATATTGATACACGCCTTGTTGGTGATATAGCCTCAATTAAAGGTAGCTTCCCTCCTTTTCATATTCCTGAAGTACCGTTTAATTGGGAAACACTAAAAATTGTGTTTCCCTATGCAATTGTCATGGCATTAGTGGGACTCATCGAAAGTTTATTAACACTTAATCTTATTGATGATTTAACCGAAACCCAAGGACAGCCGAATCGAGAATGTATCGGACAAGGACTTGCCAATACAATAACAGGTGTCTTTAGTGGCATGGGTGGCTGTGCAATGGTAGGTCAAAGTATTATCAATATTCGCTCAGGTGGACGAGGGCGATTATCAGGTATTGTAGCGGCTCTCTTTTTATTATTGTTCATAATGCAAGCTTCATCACTGATTGAGCAAATCCCCATTGCTGTCTTGGTTGGGGTTATGTTTATGGTAGTTATTGGTACTTTTGAATGGGGTAGCCTGCGTTTATTTGGTAAAGTACCCGTTGCCGATATTTTTATTGGTATCTCAGTCGCATTAATAACCGTTGTTTCAGATAACTTAGCCTTAGCAGTGATTATTGGCGTGATTCTCTCTGCTTTAGTCTTTGCTTGGGAGCATGCAAAAGCCATCAATGTCACCTCACGCATTAATCGCATGGGGGATAAAGTGTATGAACTCCACGGACCGTTATATTTTGGTTCCGTTCTAAATTTTCAAGACTTATTTACTCCACGCGATGATACGGACGATGTCACCGTAGACTTTAAAGATTCTCGCGTTATGGATCATTCAGCTATCGAAGCCATTGATAAATTAGCAGAACGCTATGCACGCGCGCAAAAAAGACTGCATCTTATACATCTATCCCCAGAATGCAGGGGCTTGCTAAAAAAAGCAGGTGATTTAGTGGAAGTGAATGTGGTAGAAGACCCTACTTATCATATCGCCACTAATAAACTCGGATAATGCGAATCAATCAGAACAATATTACCGCTGTTATTTTAGCTGGTGGTAAAGGCAAACGCTTAGGCGGAAAAGATAAGGGGCTGGTTCTTTATCACAACAAACCCTTAATTGAGCATATATTAGAGAAAATTGAAACACAGGTTTCAACAGTACTGATCAGTGCTAACCGTAATAATGCACTTTATTCGACTTACGGTTATGCTGTGATCAAAGATGAGATGCTAGATTATCAAGGGCCATTAGCAGGTTTTTACACCGCGATGAAGAACACCCAAACAGAGTACATCATCACCCTCCCCTGTGATGGTCCTTTAATTTCTTATGATTTAGTCACTCGGCTACGCAAATGCTTACAACATAATCCTACAAAAATAGCAGTAGCTCATGATGGACAGCGACTACAACCAACTTATGCTTTAATTCCAGTTACCTATCTTTCTGATCTCAATAAATTTATGCGAAACGGTGGACGTAGTATTTATCAATGGTATGCCCAATATGCGATTATTTCCTGCGATTTTTCTGATATTCCGTATATATTTGCCAATATTAATACTGAAGAACAACGTCAACAGATGGAGCGAAAAATAAACACCCTCTCAAGGATACCCCTTAAATGAAGCCTATTTCTATACCTTTTATTGGTTTTGCTGCCTACAGTGGCACAGGCAAAACAACGCTTTTAAGTCAACTGATTCCTCTTTTAAGGGCCAAAGGTCTTCGCGTTGGTGTTATTAAACATGCTCATCATGATTTTGAGATAGATTATCCAAAAAAAGATAGCTATATCTTACGCAAAGCAGGCGCAGAAACCATTTTAGTTACCTCGCATAAACGTACCGCGATTATTATTGAACACCCAGAAATAAGCCAAGAACCTAGTTTAGAAGATGCGCTATCAAAAATACCCTTCAACGGATTGGATTTACTATTAATTGAAGGTTTTAAACACGCCGATTACCCTAAAATAGAGTTACATCGAGAAACGCTAAACAAACCTTATCTTTACCCAAAGGATAAAAATATTATTGCCATTGCAAGCGATCATGATCTTGAGAAGGCCGAGCCAAAAAATAAACCCAAATGGCAATTTGATCTCAATCAGCCACAACAAATCGCTGATTTTATTGCGACGAAGATAGTTTAACTAACTATCTGCTCCTGACGAAATGAAGCGCCTGACATATCAAACAATTGCATCATTTTTTCACCCGATTGATATGGAGCGATCACTTTTATTTTCTTTTTTTTCAAAATTTTTATCGTATTGACCAATTTTAAAGCCTCTTTATTATTTTTAATATTTGATAGCACCCATTTTTTTGAGAAGCGTATAAATTCTGGCGCTACCACTTCCAATACTAATTTAGTCTGCTGATTAATCCCAAAAGAATCAATTCCAATCGCACAATGATGCCGAATCAATTCTTGATGCAATTTTTTAAAGCCCAAATCCTTCGTTAATAAATCAATTGAAAGAGGAAATAAAAAAACACAGCTTGAAACATCTCCTTCAAAACGGGATAAACTTGACCCAAGCCAAGACTTAAACCAATCATCTTGCATTGATTCCTTTGCTAAAGGAATCAATAATCTCATGCCTTTTGAACCTGTCTGTTTTAGGCGTTGGAATAATAAAATCAACATCACTTGATCCCAAAAAACAGTATGATATTTTTTATCCAATATACTGCTTACTGTTGCATATTCATGTTCTAATACATTTAAATCCACCATATATTGCCGACTTGTGGCATCAACAGGAGTAAACATATCCAGTTTTGAGAGCTCCAAAGAGATTTCATTGCTTAAGATAATTTGCTTTAATAATTTTCGATAAATACTAGGCTTATTACTTAATGGAGTTTTTGTTTTTGACTCGGTTTTAATGGCTAGCGATTGATTATCTCTAGTAGCCTCTTTAGAAACTGGATTATCTAGCCAAGGAGATTGAGACTTATCATCAATAGTATTCACCACAATAGAAGGGGATGCATCAAAAGCTGATTTTCCTTTAGAGCATCCAATAGATAACCTTTTGACACCTAATTTTCTTATCCATAACTGATAGCATCGCGTACCACTAAATACAGTAGGAATCAGACGAACACTGGCACGAAAATCCTCCCCTTTCTGAGGATGTAACGTCACAATAAGAGCTGATGCTTTCACTGATCTAGTTTCATATTGGCGTACAAAATCAAAAAAAACCTCTCTTTCATCTTCGCATATCAAATCAGAAACAGCTGTTATTTTTAAACTATGCAAAGAGTCTGATAATAAATCAATATAAGCATGGTTTGCATACAAATGTAAATCATTGACAATATAGGCAACCGCCTCAGAACTTGAATTAACCAGCCAATGACAACGCTGTTCAGACACTCTCAGTAACGATTTACAATTACGAAATTCCGTTTTTAAAAAAGCATATTGAAGTAAAAATTTAAGTGCTAGATTTACAATAGCACCTGAGGGTCGATAATGTAGATTGCAAACTTGTACACCCGTATAACCTGTTTTAACCGATAAAGCAGATTGTGGTTTGCTATCATCTAAAGAAACTAAAATTGATTCTGAGCCATTTTTTTGCAAAATATCAGCAAGCACATTCATTGCCAACCCACTTTCTTGAAACAAAAAAATTAAACCCAGTTTCTTATTCAGCAATGCTTTTTTAACCGTTACGGCATCATTATCTATCAAATTAATTTTAATATTATTTGAAAACCTACTTAATGCCTGCACTAATGCAGGATAGCGTCCTGTGTGCCCTCTAATAACTAAACAATGTAATTCTTTTTGCTTCATGCCTTAAAAGATAAGCTATTACTATTTTTCGTTCATCCTCTATACAGATTACTGTTGCAAGTTCAGTGACTAGAGGTGTTTCAAACTATTTTCAGGCATATAAATATCATAACGGGTTGATTTACCCGTTATACTAAATTGAGCTTTTAATTCTGCAAGCTCTTTTGCAAGACGAGGACGCTTTACTACAATACGTTTGCCAGCACAGCCTATTGCAAGCTTTAATAAACCATCACTATCCTCATCCTCCCCTACAATATCATGGAAATAGGACATTTCTTTTTTCACTTTGGCTGATTTTTTACGGGATGGGAACATCGGGTCTAAATAGATAACATCAGCACAGTCGGATTTTTTTTGCGCTAATAAATATGCACTAGCATTTGCATTAATAAGGCGCATTCGAACACATATTTCTTTCACTTGTTGATCATCAGAGTGATAAACACGCTCTAAGGCATTCTTTAAAAGACTATAAATAACAGGATTTCTTTCTAGTAAAGTAACGTGACAACCAATACTTGCAAGTACAAAAGCATCACGCCCTAAACCTGCGGTCGCGTCGATAACTGTTGCATTAGGGATTTTTTTTATACCAATTGCTTTGGCTAAATCCTGCCCTTTACCACCGCCGTATAAACGTCGATGACGTGTTTTTCCTTTTAAAAAGTCAATGCAAACAGCACTTTGTTTTTTATATTTTAATGAATGCAATTCTAAGCGGTCATTATTCAAATAAAGAAAATATTGAAAAGAACTTTTATTAACTTTATCTTCAAACATATGCCAAGGAATAATAGTGGAACCTATACATTTAGCGATATTATTAAGAGCAATAGAATCGCAATCTTGACTACCACTGATTGCGATACACGGTGAGAAATTTGTTAACATTAATAATGAGGAGGAGGTGGTTCTTCTGTATTTGATCCACTCTCTTCTGTTGAATTTAGTTTCTCAGCAACATGAATTAACTGTTTTTTTAATAACTCTATTTTTTCTTCTTGCTGATGAACAATACGGCTCAATATTTGTACCGTATCTTCTTGCTCCATATATAATAATTCGAGCTTCATTAAGCGATTATTTAAGTCTTGCATCATTCATTTAACGACTACTTAGGTGGTTTCAAGTTCTATAAGGGTGTTATCATTATATGTACCCAAATACTCGCGGCATAGCCCAAGCCAATCGCCCATGCCCATTTAAGATGAACAAAGAAAGTATAGGTACCACGCGCCTGCCCCATAAGAGCAACACCAGCGGCTGAACCGACAGAAAGCAAAGAGCCTCCTACGCCTGCTGTTAATGTGACTAATAACCATTGCCCTTGTGACATATCAGGATTCATCGTTAATACAGCAAACATAACAGGAATATTATCAACAATTGCGGAAAGGATACCAACTAAAATATTGGCATTAGTTGTCCCTAAATCACCATACATCAAGCTAGAGACAAGCCCTAAATAACCTAAGGCCCCTAAACCACCTACACAAAGAATAACACCATAAAAGAACATCAGTGTATCCCATTCGGCACGTTGCATTTGAGTAAAAATATCCCATCTACCAACTTTATGTTCAGGATCCGTTCTATGTGCTAATTCTCCTGTCATTTTCAAATAATAAGCAAATAGTTTTAATACGCCTAAACCTGTCATCATACCCAACATAGGCGGTAAATGAAGGACATTATGAAATATGACCGCCATAGCAATGGTAAGGACAAATAATCCAATAACAAAATAGCCTCCTCGTTTGACTTCAATGATTTCCGTTACAGGGTCAGGATCACCTTTTTCAATAAAAAACGACATAATGACCGCAGGAATAAACCAATTAACAAAGGCTGGAATGAATAAAACAAAGAATTCACTAAATTCAAGAATACCTTTTTGCCAAACCATTAAGGTTGTAATATCACCAAAGGGGCTAAATGCTCCTCCTGCATTAGCGGCAACCACAATATTGATACAGGCCAAGGCAATAAATTTAGCTTTTTTAGGCTCTTTAGCAATGACACTTTTCCCACCTGCAACAGCAATAACGACTGCCCCCATTAATAAGGCAGTCGTTAAATTGTCAGCAATAGGAGAAATAAAGAACGCTAACCCACCTGTAATCCAAAAAATCTTATACAGTGAAAAACCTTTAGAGACTAACCAACCACGTAATGCAGCAAAAACATTACGCTCTTCTAAAGTATTGATAAAAGTCATAGCGGCAAGCAAAAACAAGAATAAAGCGGCAAATTCAAGTAAATTATGATTTAACAGACCATGCACTTGATCTGATTTTCCAATCGCTAAATACGCCAAAGCAACCAAAACCCAAATCAAACCAGCCCCAATAATCATAGGCTTTGATTTACGCATATGTAATTCTTCTTCCCCAATCACCAGTGCATAAGCAGCAACAAAGATAATCACAGCCCAAATACCATAAGAGGTTGCGGTTAAATCAATCGAGGTAGCACCTTCAGAAGCAAAAACCTCCGTCGGTATCAGCACAAAAAGAAAAACCATAAAAATGGTGATAAATAATTTAAGTCTGTCCATAATAATTCACAGGTAAAAGTTAATAATTGGCAAATATAGCTTATTATTTTAAGCTAATTCTATTGATAGTATTATTTTATGATTTCTCAAATCAATGATTGAATCTGCTGTAGTGCCGCCCCAACCTTAGGAATATACAGAAGATAACTTCCAAATTTTAACTTACTCTTTTATCCCTGCTTCAATCATCTCAATCTTCACCCAAAATAGCTATGCCTCTTTTGAGATAAGTAAACCAAAAACAACACTTTTTCGTTATAATAGAAACCTTATTTCGTGCATATTCCTTAACTAACGAGAGCATTTTTATGAGCAACACCCCTAGTAATGTAGAATTTACTGCACCTGATGAGAGTAAAACATTCCTTAAACAAGAGCTGGCAAAAAAACAAAAGCAATTAATGCAACTGACGCTTGATAGTGACCCCTTAGAGCGAGCAAACCTACAGTATGATATTAGTGAACTAATGCTTGATATTGCCAAACCAGGTATGCCAGAGGCAGCATGGGGTATGAGCAAAGAATCCTTTAAAATTTATATGCAGAACAAACAATGGGAGGATGCAGTGCGCTGTTGTGATCTACTATATCGTACCGAACTCCCTGGTTCTATTGTTGCCCTAGGCAATGGATTATGGCTCTCTGTCACCTACCCTATTGATCCTGAACTCAGTATTTTAATGCTAAATAATCTCATTGAGGATACTCCCGCCAAAGCAGATGGAGCTGCCGTTGCCGCCGTTGTTGCACATCATATTGCTGATTTGCGACTGAAGGGTGAAAAACGAGACAGCATTATGTTTTTAACCATGAATATGATTGCTAAAGTAGCTGAGCGTCATAGTCAAGTTAAAAATCAAGAACAAATGAATTTCTGGATGAGTAAATTAGAACTCAATGATCCTGATATTTATCTGCCACGTTTAGCACAGGTCATTGATGCGATTGTAGCAGATACTTGGTGGTATGATCGAGACGAATTACGCGCACAGTTACCCGTTAATTAAGAATTACTTATCCAAATATCTTTCAATCAATAGACTCTTTTTATGACAAATGAATACAATGCAGCTGCCATAGAGGTCCTTTCTGGACTTGATCCTGTGCGTAAGCGCCCTGGAATGTACACCGATACCACTCGCCCTAATCACCTTGCTCAAGAAGTGATTGATAATAGTATTGATGAAGCAATGGCTGGGTTTGCAGATCATGTCGATGTGGTTTTATACGCTGATGGCTCTTTATCCGTCAGTGATAATGGTCGTGGTATGCCTGTTGATATTCACCCCGAAAAGAAAATACCAGGGGTTGAGGTCATTATGTGTACTTTACATGCGGGCGGTAAATTTTCAGATAAAAACTACCAATTTTCAGGTGGTTTGCACGGTGTTGGTATTTCTGTGGTCAATGCATTATCACTTATTCTTGAGGTTCGTATTAAACGTGATGGGCAAGAATACAAAATGATGTTTGAAAACGGTTATAAATCTAGTGATCTTGAGGTGATAAACAAAGTTGGCAAAAAAAATACAGGAACCAGTCTGCATTTTTGGCCCAATGCACAATATTTTGATTCAGTACGCTTTTCAGTCCCCCGCTTAAAACATAATCTACGCGCAAAAGCAGTCTTATGTCCTGGTTTGCACATCCGCTTTGTTGAGGAAGCTAAAAACGAAACCACTCAATGGCATTATGAAGACGGCCTTAAAGACTATCTAATGGATACGGTTAAAGAATTTGAAATTCTGCCAGAAACACCTTTTCTAGGCGTATTTTCCAATCAAGGTGAAAAGGTTGATTGGGCTTTTTTATGGCTTCCAGAAGGTGGAGATCTGATTCAAGAAAGCTATGTCAATCTTATTCCTACCACTCAAGGTGGCACACATGTTAATGGTTTACGTACAGGCATTACCGATGCCTTACGTGAGTTTTGTGAATTTAGAAATTTATTACCACGCGGTTTAAAGCTTACGCCCGATGATATCTGGGACAGATTGGCTTTTGTTCTCTCAGTCAAAATACAAGACCCGCAATTTGCAGGTCAAACTAAAGAGCGTTTATCCTCACGTACTGCGGCAAAACTAGTCACTAACGCCATTAAAAATGCCTTTAGCTTGTATCTCAATCATAATTCAGAAATAGGCGACTTGATTGCTGAGCATGTGATTAATAATGCTCAAAAACGCCAACGTGCCAGCAAAAAGGTGGTACGTAAAAAGATTTCTAGCGGCCCTCCTTTACCTGGAAAGTTATCCGATTGCTCCTCACAAGATTTATCACAAACAGAACTGTTTTTAGTCGAAGGTGATTCAGCAGGTGGGTCTGCAAAGCAAGCACGCAGTCGTGAGTTTCAAGCCATTATGCCCCTACGTGGAAAAATTCTAAATACTTGGGAGGTACATTCAGATCAGGTACTTGCTTCACAAGAAATTCATGATATTTCGGTTGCCTTAGGTATAGAACCTGCCTCGGATGATCTCAGCGGTTTACGCTATGGAAAAATCTGTATACTGGCAGATGCAGATTCAGATGGTGCACATATTGCGACTTTACTCTGTGCCTTATTTGTTAAACATTTTTACCCTTTAGTCCTAGCAGGACATGTCTATATTGCAATGCCCCCTTTATACCGTATTGATATTGGAAAAAAAATTGAATACGCATTGGATGAATCTGAGCGTCAGGCTATTTTGGATCGTATAAAAAAGGAAAAACTAAAAGGCAAAGTGACTATTACACGCTTTAAAGGACTCGGAGAAATGAATCCATTACAACTGCGTGAAACAACCATGAATCCTGATACACGCCGTTTAGTACAATTAACATTAGAAGATCCTGAAGCAACCGATGCGATAATGGATATGCTACTTTGTCGTAAACGCGCCCAAGATCGAAAAAATTGGCTCGAAGACAAGGGTAATTTAGCGACATTATAAAAATACCTAATTAAAATATTCCTCTTCCCGGGTATGATTAAAAGTGCGAGGATTTATAAAAATAC
>WGBH01000023.1 GCA_015494435.1 Thiotrichaceae bacterium
ATCTTTGGCATTAGGGAAAGATCACCAGTTTATAGAACCTGTGCATTTATTAATTGCATTACTTGATCAGGAAGGTGGGATTGCACGTAGTGTATTTTCTCAATCTGGTGTCAATGTCAATCTATTGCGTTCACAATTAGACAAAACCTTAGACAATATGCCCAGTGTTTCGGGTGGAAATGAAGGCGAAATTCATGTTTCTAATGATTTAGCCCGTTTGCTTAATGCGACTGATAAATTATCACAGCAAAGTGGCGATCAATACATATCTTCTGAATTGTTCTTGTTGGCAGCCTTAGACGATAAAGGGAAAGTAGGTTCTTTACTCAAAGAAGCAGGGGCTAATTATGAAGCATTGAAAATGTCGATTGATAATATCCGAGGAGGACAAAGTGTTAATGATCCCAATGCAGAAGATCAGCGCGAGGCATTGACGAAATATACCATTGACCTTACCGAACGTGCAGAACAAGGAAAAATTGACCCTATTATCGGGCGTGATGAAGAAATCCGTCGCATGGTACAAATTTTACAGCGTCGTACAAAAAATAATCCTGTCATTATTGGTGAACCAGGTGTCGGTAAAACTGCCTTAATAGAGGGGTTAGCACAACGTATTGTCAATGGCGAAGTCCCTGATAGCTTTAAAGACAAACGCCTATTATCACTGGATTTAGCGGCATTATTAGCAGGGGCTAAATACCGTGGTGATTTTGAAGAACGTCTCAAAGCAGTATTAAATGATGTTGCCAAATCAGAGGGTAATATCATTATGTTTATCGATGAATTACACACAATGGTGGGGGCGGGTGCATCAGAAGGTGCATTAGATGCTGGTAATATGCTCAAACCCGCCCTTGCTCGTGGTGAATTGCATTGCGTCGGTGCGACAACTTTAGATGAATATCGTCAATATATTGAAAAAGATGCCGCATTAGAACGACGCTTTCAAAAAATTATTGTTGATGAGCCATCAGTAGAAGACACCATTGCTATTTTACGTGGCTTAAAAGAACGTTATGAGGCTCATCACGGAGTTGAAATTACTGATCCTGCCATTGTTGCAGCTGCCATGCTTTCACATCGCTATATTTCTGATCGTCAATTGCCTGATAAAGCGATTGATTTAATTGATGAAGCCGCCTCACGTATTCGTTTAGAAATTGACTCCAAACCTGAAGCAATGGATAAACTAGAGCGTAAATTAATTCAATATAAAATTGAACGCGAAGCACTGAATAAAGAATCTGATAAAGCCTCTAAGAAACGCTTAGCCATTATCAAAGAAAAAATTGCACTATTAGAAAGAGAATATTCGGATTTAGAAGAAATTTGGAAAGTTGAAAAATCAGCTGTCCAAGGTACTGCACATATTAAAGAAGCCCTAGATAAAGCACGAATTAAATTAGAAACAGCCCGTCGTACAGGTGATTTACAGCATATGGCAGAGCTTCAATATGGTCGTATTCCTGAGTTAGAAAAACAACTACAAGCGGCTAATGAAGCAGGTGAAAAAGATGATTTTCAACTCCTTCGCAATAATGTCACTGATGAAGAAATTGCCGATATTGTTTCTCGCTGGACTGGTATTCCCGTTTCTAAAATGCTCGAAGGGGAACGTGATAAATTGTTGCGTATGGAAGAGGAGTTAAGTAAACGAGTCATTGGTCAAGACGAAGCGGTAAAAGCAGTGGCTAATGCGATTCGTCGTTCGCGCGCAGGTTTATCTGATCCAAAACGCCCCACAGGTTCATTTTTATTCCTTGGTCCAACAGGTGTCGGAAAAACGGAATTAACCAAAGCCTTATCAAGTTTCTTATTTGATACTGAAGATGCAATGGTGCGCATTGATATGTCTGAATTTATGGAAAAACATTCCGTAGCAAGGCTGATTGGTGCGCCTCCTGGCTATGTGGGTTATGAAGAAGGAGGCTATTTAACAGAACTAGTACGTCGTAAACCTTATTCAGTTGTTTTAATGGATGAAGTCGAAAAAGCGCATCCTGATGTGTTTAATATTCTACTTCAAGTTTTAGAAGATGGTCGTCTTACCGATGGTCAAGGTCGCACTGTCAATTTTCGTAATGCAGTGATTGTTATGACCTCTAACTTAGGTTCAGAGACCATTCAAACCATGGCGGGTGAAGAAAATTATGATCGCATGAAACAAGCCGTGATGAACATTGTAGGCAAGCACTTTAAACCCGAATTCATTAATCGTATTGATGATAGCGTTGTTTTTAGACCTTTAGATAAAAATGAAATTCGTAAAATTGCAACGATTCAATTACGTTTATTGAGTAAACGTTTAGAAAGTCGTGAAATGAGTATTAGTTATAGTGATGATGCCTTAGATCTTCTTGCCGAAGAAGGATTTGATCCTGTCTATGGGGCACGTCCACTAAAACGTGCAATTCAAAACGCTATCGAAAACCCACTAGCGCAACGTATTTTAGCAGGTGATTTTGCAATAGGTGATAGCGTTTTGATTGATGTTGAAGAGATTGAGAATATTTCTCGGTTCACCTTTATGAAGCAAAATTAATAAATAATTTTTTGATATAGTTAGCCCGACGGGGTTTGTTACTAGGCTGTCGAAATGATTGTTTTTTAATCTATTACAAGAAAATAAAAATGGATTAGATAAAGTAAAAATATTTCTTTTTAATTAATGACTTACAATTAATATTGAAGGATAAAAACAGGTAAAAATAGATGAAATTATTAAATGAAAAAACGTCTTTTTAATGCACCTTAAAAATAAATAATCAATGACTTAGGGGGTAAATTGAATATTTCTAGACATAAAAAATGTCAAAAATATGCCTTTTTTTATCCAGTAAT
>WGBH01000024.1 GCA_015494435.1 Thiotrichaceae bacterium
AAATACTATTTTCAAATAGTTTTAATCAAAGAGTTAGCAGTCAATATTTTACTAAATTTCAGAGAATTTTAGATTTCCTCGCAGTTTGAATTACACCCTGACTAGCGAGTAGAGAAAAAATCAACTTGACAATTTAAGCTTGACCATTAATCCTCAAAAAACTCGTGTAGTTAGAAGCCATTATATAGAAATACAAAGAAATTAGCCTGACGGGGTATGTTACCCCGTCGGAATGTTTCAATTTAATTTAAAAGCAACATAAAATAGTAGGGCTACTAACAGTAATAATTTTTCACATACTATCATATGAAATAATATATTTTTACATAACCCGATGGGGTATGTTACCCCGTCGGAATGTTTTAATTTAACTTAAAAGCCACATAAAATGGTGGGGCTTTTTATATTTGTGCAAAACGGTGTGGATGGGTTTACAAAACCCATTCAGCGGTATGGTTCAAAGTTTATCTTGTAACCAAATTCTTATTTGCTCACACAAAAAAGCCCGAGTTGATTATCGGGCTTTTTTGATTGTCTATTATTGAAGTTTTTATCCTTAGTTTTTATTTTGATCAATAATTTTGTTTTCTGTAATCCAAGGCATCATTTTACGCAATTCTGCGCCAACCACTTCAATGCCATGTTCTGCATTTAAGCGACGAGCGCCTGTCATTGAGGGGTAGTTTGCCTGTCCTTCAAGAATAAAGCGTTTTGCGTATTCGCCTGATTGGATATTATCAAGTGCTTCACGCATGGCACGACGTGATTCTTCATTGATGATTTTAGGACCTGTGACATATTCACCGTATTCGGCATTATTTGAAATAGAGTAGTTCATGTTTGCAATGCCACCTTCGAACATTAAATCAACAATCAATTTTAGCTCGTGCAGGCACTCAAAATACGCCATTTCTGGTGCATAGCCTGCATCAACCAATGTTTCAAAACCTGCTTTAACCAGTTCAACAGCGCCACCACAGAGAACGGCTTGCTCACCGAAAAGATCCGTTTCACATTCATCACGGAACGTTGTTTCAATAATCGCAGTACGACCACCGCCGATACCTGAAGCATAGGATAATGCAATTGCTTTTGCATTGCCTGATGCATTTTGCTCAACGGCAATTAAATCTGGAACACCGCCACCGCGTACAAATTCAGAGCGAACGGTATGACCGGGTGCTTTAGGGGCAATCATAATCACATCAAGGTCTTTGCGTGGTATGACTTGATTATAAATAATAGAAAAACCATGCGCGAAGGCTAAGACAGCACCTTGCTTAATATTTGGTTCTATTTCATTTTTATAAAGGACGGATTGAAATTCATCAGGGGTAAGAATCATAACCACATCAGCACCTGCAACGGCTGTTGCAACATCTGCTGTTTTTAGACCATAGCCTTCTGCTTTGGCAATAGAAGTAGAATTTGGACGCAATCCAACTATAACATCAACACCCGAGTCTTTAAGGTTAGTTGCATGTGCATGACCTTGAGAGCCAAATCCAATAATGGCAACTTTCATTCCTTGAATGATGGATAAATCGCAATCTTTATCGTAATAAATATTCATTTTTTTATAGTTCCTTACTATTTGTTTTCTAATATTTTGTTTCCACGAGAGATACCCATACTACCTGAACGGACGAATTCAAGAATGGTATGATCTTTGAGCGCATCAATAAAAGCATTTAATTTGCCTCTATTACCCGTGATTTCAATGGTAAAGGTTTTACTTTTAACATCAATAATACGCGCTCGGAAGATGTCAGCCATGCGTTTGATGGCACTACAAGCATTCATATTGTCAGCAAAGACCTTTATAAACATCATTTCACGTTCAACATGCTCAAGTTCAGACAAGTTTTTAACTTTGACGACATCAATTAACTTATTTAACTGTTTTATGATTTGTTCAACAATATCGCTGTTGCCACGCGTCACTAATGTCATTCGTGAAAGGCTCTTATCATTAGTTGGGGCAACCGTTAATGATTCGATATTATAGCCACGGGCAGAAAATAACCCCGCAACACGCGATAATGCACCCGCTTCATTTTCCATTAAAATAGAAATGACATGTCGTTTATCTTTGTCTTTATTCATAACTAGCCTCGCTATACCAGAATCATTTCATTTAATCCTGCACCTGCAGGAACCATCGGATAGACGTTTTCCCCTCGTGTTACAATGAAGTCTAAAAATACCAAACGGTGTTTTTGTGCTAAGGCTTCTTTTAGTGCATCTTCAACATCCGATGTCTTGGTGATTTTTAGTCCGATATGACCATAAGCTTCAGCGAGTTTAACAAAATCAGGCAGGGCATCAAAATAAGACATGGCATAGTTTCTTTGGTAAAAGAACTCTTGCCATTGCCTCACCATACCCAAATAACCGTTATTTAGTGAAATAATGTTAATGGGAAGTTGATATTGCTTACAGGTTGCAAGCTCTTGAATACACATTTGAATACTGCCATCACCCGTGATACAGGCAACATCAGCATTAGGGTGTGCAAGTTGAACGCCCATAGCGGCAGGTAAACCAAAGCCCATCGTGCCAAGACCGCCCGAATTAATCCAACGATTGGGTTGGTCAAACTTGTAATACTGTGCTGTCCACATTTGATGTTGCCCAACGTCGGAGCAGACATAAGAATCCCCTTGGCTGAGTTCCCAGAATTTTTGAATAATAAATTGCGGTTTGATTTTGTCGCCTTCGCTATTGTATTTTAAACAATCTTTAGCACGCCATTTATGAATCTTCTCCCACCATTTAGCTAATACTTTGGGGTCTGGTTTGTTGCCACGTAATTCTAGTTCTTCAGTGAGCTTTTCTAAAACATGTTTGACATCACCAACAATAGGGATGTCTACTTCAATATTTTTGGAAATAGAAGCAGGATCGATATCAATGTGAATGATCTTTGCATTGGGACAGAACTTGGCTAAATTGCCAGTGACACGGTCATCAAAACGCGCTCCAATAGCAATAATAAGATCGGAATTATGCATGGCTAGATTGGCTTCATAAGTTCCATGCATACCCAACATGCCAATAAATTGAGGATCGGTGGCAGGATAAGCACCTAGACCCATTAAGGTATTGGTGATAGGGAAATTGAGTTGGCGGGTGAAATCAGTCAATTGCTGTGAAGCACCCGACATAATGACACCGCCACCCGTATAAACAATAGGTTGTCGTGCATCCAACAACATATCAACCGCACGACGAATTTGTCCTGTATGTCCTTTTAGCGTTGGATTATAAGAACGCATATTGAGAGGGATTGAATAGTTAAATTCGCATTTAGCGTTGTTGTCAGTAATATCTTTAGGGATATCAACTAGCACAGGACCTGGGCGACCTGTTGTGGCAATAAAAAAAGCTTTTTTAATCGTCTCTGCTAGATCTTCCACTTTATTGACAAGAAAGCTATGCTTAACACAAGGACGTGTAATGCCAACAATATCTACTTCCTGAAAGGCATCATTGCCAATCAGCGCACGGGGAACTTGTCCTGTAAAGACAACGAGGGGGACTGAATCCAAATAAGCATCAGCAATACCTGTAACTGCATTCGTTGCCCCGGGACCTGATGTGACAATTGCCACTCCTGCTTTATTGGTTGACTTTGCATAACCTTCTGCCGCATGGATTGCTCCTTGTTCATGACGGGCTAGGATGTGCTTGATTTCATCTTTGGATTCCGCTTTTTCAAGTTCATCGTACAAAAAAAGTACGGCTCCACCCGGATAACCAAAAATGGTTTCTACATTCTCAGCCTTTAGACACTCTACAAATATCTGGGCACCGGTAAGTTCCACTGTATTACTCCTACTAGTATTCTGACCTTATTGTCAAAATTTGAAAAGTTTAACATCATAATATGAAATAGAATGAAATACACCCTCATAATTTCTAATGTCTTTTAAGAAAATTTTTATTATTTTTGGCTTTAAATTGAGTTGTTAACTAGAGCTACT
>WGBH01000025.1 GCA_015494435.1 Thiotrichaceae bacterium
GAAATAAATGATTTTGCAAGAAAACACGAGGAGAAAAAATGAAACTATCAACAAAAAGTCGCTATGCCGTCACTGCTATGATGGATTTAGCAATTCATGATCGAGAAAGACCCGTAACATTAGCAGATATTTCTCATTGTCAAGGAATATCACTATCCTATTTAGAACAATTATTCGCCAAATTACGTCGAGCAAACTTAGTAGAAGGTGTGCGTGGTCCAGGTGGTGGCTATAGACTAGGAAAACCATCAAACCAAATCAGTGTTGCAGATATTATTCTTGCCGTTGATGAATCACTAGACAATACTAAATGCAAAGGGAATAAGGATTGCAATGGCGGCAATAAATGCTTAACCCATAAGCTATGGGCCGATTTAAGTGATCGCCTCTTTGATTTTTTGGATGGTATTTCCCTATCAGAATTTGTCAGTCGTCCTGAAATACTGCAAATTGCACAACGCCAAGATACAACAGCGAGTCGTATTGCCAATATGTTTCCCCCATATCATAGCAGCACTCCAACAACATAAAGCGCCCAAGATTAACTAATTAAGGAATAAGATACTGAAGCTCTTTATAAGTTGAATACTGATGCATCCTTACACTCGGGTGTATTTGTAACAAAGTAAGAGTGCTCAATTTATCGTCATTTTGATAGGTTGCACCCGTATCAATATAAACAATGTTTTGTCTATACAGTGGTTTTTTATGAGGCGTATGCCCCATCACAACTAATTTGATACCCTTAATCGGACTTGTGCTATTAGTGAGTCGTATGTTTTTATGACGCTGGCGAGACCATAAAATATAATGCTTAAGATCATCATCAGTTGATATTGCCCTTACAATATCAACCCAACTTCTCCCGAAGGGAAGATCTGCATGAGCAACACCCACAGAGCCTATTTTTGTTTCAATTTCAAATAAATAGGGTAACTTGGAAATTTTATAATAAATCTCATCTTGAGTCACTTTAGAGAGCTTTTTCCACCATCCACCACCATTGTATTTTATCCAATTATTAAAGTTGTACTCGGAAAATCTAGCATCAAGTAACATGCTTTCATGGTTTCCCATTACAGAAAAAAACCAAGGCTTATCAAGAAATTCAAGCACTCGGTTTGACTGCTTACCACGATCAATTAAATCTCCAACAGAGAAAATTCGATCTCTATTGGGCTTAAAAGAGATTTTTTTCAATAACTCCTCTAAACTATTAAACATCCCGTGTATATCCCCCACCACAAAGTCTCTGCCTGAGCGATTGATAGGAAAAAATTTAAAAAGAAAATTTTGCATGAAAATAGCCTTAAGAAAATAAATACCGGGAAAATAGATATTGGTTTTAGGAAGATTTATTGCTTGGAACTTCCTAACACAACTTTGATGCGTAATTGGACACTAATCAGGCTCAACAAACTGACCTTTAGTTAATATAAATGAATCGACAACAAATTCTTCAATTTCATCCACAGCTTAGACTATTGTTACAGTATTTAAGGGGGGTAAACCTGTGTTTAATCGCTCTGACTATTATACTGTACTTTGTTTCAATTTACTGTTTAGTTAAAGAACAAATGGTAGCAGCTGTCAGCTTAGCGAGTTTGGCGGCTATTATTTTCCATTTATCGCAAAGATACCTACTAACAGCGGTTAAATATTGGCTATACAGAAACAAGAACAATAGAGACATGTTGCTATTTCTCGAACAAGAAATAGCAATTCGATGCGGCGACAATCCATCAGATGATAAGAAAAAGAGCCAGATTAAAGCCTTTTTCATTTTGCTTGAAAAAGCAATAAAAATGGTTAATGAATCAGATTTGAATCTCAAATAACGGTAAAATAGAAATTCTTACCCCGTAAAAACACGCTTTATTTGTGCAATTGCATCTTTAGCTGTTGTTTCTTTTATGCTTTGCATTAGCTCTTTTAGATCAAATTTATGATGTTTTTCATAAGCTACACCCATCTGTGGCATATCTGCTAAGCCTATTTCACGAGCATGTTCTACAAAACCTTTGTTTTTCCAGAAAAATGCACCTGGCATCGTAGTTGGAATCACAAGGACATAGAATAATGAGCGTCCAATGATTGATGCACTAAGTAGCATTAATGCTAAAAGAATAAAAGCAGTGATACTAACACTGGAGAATAACAGCATCACAATAGCAATAATCAGACTAATAATAAGTAAACCATTACGCAACCAATAGGCATAGCCATAGGTAGTCGTCTGTTCATAGAAAGAGGCAGCACCTTCGCTGGTTGCGGGTTGCAAATCACGCGCATGAGCGAATAAACCAATACCCTCAATGATCAAACCGAAAGCGATTGTCGTGACTAAAACAAAGGATAATTCATTACTCATTGTCCCAAAAAGAAGCGTCATTAATGCAATTAGCAAACTACCAAGACTTAAGCCTGTTCCAATAAAAGAAGCGCCTGTATGCCAATGATTCCAATAGGGGCGCGCTTTGATACGATACAGTTTATACATATAATATCCGCCCAATCCAATCCCTGCTAAGCCTAACAAAGCAAATCCTATTTGTAATAGATGAGTAAAGGCATTATCAAATAAAGCAAAAAAACTATAGCCCATCAAGCCCGTAAAAAAGGCAGTCACACCTGCAATTTCTCGACTGACAGGGGACATTTTTAAATTGTAAAAACCACGATAAAAACGATGTGGCTTGCCAAGATGCATATTAAGTTTAAATAAACCCGTTATAGTTAATAGCAACATCACAATTAATAAAGGAATAAAAGTAGCGCTTGTTTTTAAGCTTGTGATGGATGGAAAAGCAGTCCATGCACCCAAGGTGAGCATCACAAAAGCCCCCATTACGGCTTGTATACTGAGGGTAAAAGCAACGTGTGCGCTTTCATGTGATCCTAAGAGTTTAGCGAGATTCCATTCACGTTTAAATCCGTGTTTAGGATCCAGTTCAGGCTTAAATTTTCCTGTGGTATCGTCTTTATGGTATTTTACCGCCGTGCTATCAACCCGCATCATATCGCGTTGCGTGGATCGCGTTTGTTCAAAACGAATATTGGGATGGGTAATATCAGTACGCGGAAATCCAGGAATATCGGTTTTCGTTTGGGTGCGATTTTCTGGGGTATTTTCAATCACCCCAAAATCCAAAGCATTGCCTAAACAAGCTGCAACACAAGAAGGTTTTAAACCAACCTCCAAACGATCCACACACATATTACATTTGCTAACCACGCCTTCAACAGGATCAAGTTGTGGCGCATTATAAGGACAAACCCATGTACAATAGCCACAGCCAAAACAGATATCAGGGTCTTGCAATACTGCTCCATATTCAGCAAATTTAGTATAAGCACGGGTCGGACAGCCTTTTAAACACACAGGGTCATCGCAATGATTACACGCCATCGAAATATTGAGGCGTTGATAATTAGGATAAGTTCCTCCTTCCACAAAGCCAACGGAACGAAAGGCTAAATGAGCAGGGTTATCATTTTTCTCGCTACAAGCCGCTTCACAAGCATGACAAGCAATACAATTATCCGCATTAAAATAAAAGCCGTGCTGTTTGTAACGATCTGGATTTTCTGCGGGCTGTTCTTCATTATTAATAATAAACGCATGTTTTCGCAGCTCATTATCAGCAGCAACAGTCTCGATAGGCTTACCGTATTGGTTTACTTTCTTGCTAGGCTCTTTTCTAAGTAAAACATATTTTGGTTCATTTTTACGTACTTCAATCATCTTTAATTTCCTAAATTAACCGCAGACAAACATGAATAAACGTAAATATTTTTTTATTAATCTACCTTTAATC
>WGBH01000026.1 GCA_015494435.1 Thiotrichaceae bacterium
AGCGTCAGATGTGTATAAGAGACAGACATAAATCAAGAGAGAGCGCAAAGTCAATTCTTTTATCAAGAGACTTCTCCAATCGCTAGGAGATTGATCGGTACTTAATCACTAAGATTAACTACCGAGGTATGCAACTTAAAAACCTCATTACTGAGTTAATATGACAATATTTTCTTTTACTGATGTTTTTCCCTTGCCATACCACCACAAGCCCACTCATTGAGTGGGCTTTTTTATACTTCAAAAAATATGGCACTGCCCCACATCCTTTCTTAAACTTGCCATTAGCGTCTATAATTCCTGCCCCCATTACCAGACTAGGAAACCCCTTCATGAGTTTTGTTCATCTACGCCTACATACAGAATATTCCCTTGTTGATAGCACTATCCGCATTAAAGAACTACTCTCTGCGGTTGAAGCAGGCGCTATGCCTGCGGTTGCAATCACTGATCAAAATAATATGTTTGGTATGGTTAAATTTTACCGTGCGGCAATGGCGCAGGGTTTAAAGCCCATTTTTGGTGTAGACGTATTACTTGAAGATGAGAAAGACGAAAACCTACTTTATCATCTGATTTTACTGTGTCAAAACAATACAGGTTATCGCAATATTACCAGATTAATCTCACGCGCTTACCAATATGGACAAAAATTAGGTATTCCTCGTGTGCAAAGACAGTGGATTAAAGAAACAAGCGCAGGGGTTATTGCTTTGTCAGGCGGGCGTGATGGTGATGTAGGCTATTCTCTGCTGGCGGATAATCATGAAGAAGCAATGAAACGCGCACAATACTGGGCAAATATTTTTCCTGATCGTTATTATATTGAATTGCAACGCACAGGACGGGAGAATGAAGAAGATTATCTGCATTTAGCGATTGATTTGGCAATAGCGAATCATTTGCCTGTGGTGGCAACGAATGACCCACGCTTTCTTAAAACCGATGAATTTGATGCCCATGAAGCGCGGGTTTGTATTCATGGTGGCTATACTTTAGGCGATAAAAACCGCCCTAAAATTTATTCTAAACAGCAATATTTACGCACTGCGGATGAAATGATTACATTATTTTCAGATATTCCCAGCGCCATTGAAAATACGATAGAAATTGCTAAACGCTGTAATGTCACCTTAACATTGGGTAAAAATTACCTCCCTGAATTTCCAATTCCAGCGGGTATGACAGAGGCCGAGTATTTTACTCAAGTATCCGAAAAGGGACTTGAGATGCGTTTTAAAGAACTGTTTGATACCGAAGCTGATGATTTTGCTGAAATACGCAAGCCTTTTGATGAGCGTCTAAAAGTTGAATTGGATGTCATCAATAGAATGGGTTTTCCAGGTTATTTTCTAATTGTTGCCGACTTTATTCAATGGGCCAAGGAAAATGATATTCCTGTCGGTCCAGGGCGGGGTTCAGGTGCTGGTTCCTTAGTTGCTTTTGCCTTAAAAATTACCGATATAGAACCATTAAAATATGAATTACTGTTTGAGCGTTTTTTAAACCCAGAACGTATTTCCATGCCCGATTTCGACATTGATTTTTGCATGGATAAACGTGATTTAGTGATTGATTATGTGGCACGTACTTATGGACGCGACAAAGTATCACAAATCATTACCTATGGTTCAATGGCAGCTAAGGCGGTAGTACGCGATGTGGGTCGTATTTTGTCACAGCCTTATGGTTTTGTGGATCGTATCGCTAAATTAATCCCTTTTGAAATGAAAATGACGCTTACCAAAGCGTTAAAAGAATCCCCTGATTTAAAAGACCTCTATGATCAAGATGAAGATGTTAAAGAATTAATCGATTTAGCCTTATCACTAGAAGGACTCACCCGTAATGTAGGTAAACATGCGGGGGGCGTATTAATCTCACCCTCCAGTCTGGTTGATTTTACTCCGCTATACTGTGAAGAAGGCGGGGGTAGTGTGGTTTCACAATTTGATAAAGATGACGTTGAAGCCGTGGGACTGGTTAAATTTGACTTCCTTGGTTTGAGAAACCTCACCATTATTGACTGGGCAGTAAAAACAGTGAATAAACAACGGGCTGAGAAAAATAAAGAGCCGATTAATATCAGCACCATTCCATTAGATGATAACAAAGCCTTTGAATTATTACGTGCTGCTAAAACAACCGCCGTCTTCCAACTCGAATCACGCGGTATGAAAGAGCTTATTCTACGTTTAGCCCCTGATGTCTTTGAAGATATTATCGCCTTAGTAGCACTGTATCGCCCCGGCCCACTGCAATCAGGCATGGTGGATGATTTCGTTAATCGTAAAAAAGGCTTAGCAGATGTCTCCTATCCGCACCCTGCCCTAGAAAAAATCCTTGAACCGACCTATGGCGTTATTGTTTATCAAGAACAGGTCATGCAAATCGCGCAAATACTCGCAGGCTATTCACTCGGTGGTGCGGATATGCTACGACGTGCAATGGGTAAAAAGAAAGCCGAAGAAATGGATAAACAGCGTGCTATTTTTATGCAAGGGGCGCTGAAAAATAATGTTGAAGAAAAAAATGCCACTGAAATTTTTGATTTAATGGCATTGTTTGCTGAATATGGTTTCAACAAGTGTTTAGTTGGCAGTACAAAAATTCATGATTTTTCCTCAGGAAAACAGATAAGCCTTGTTGATGCGTATCAACAAGGAATCAGCTCCGTTGCTAGCTTGCAAAACAGTGACAAAATAGGAGAAGGGCAAATTATTGATATTATGGAAAATGGGATAAAACCTGTTTTTCATTTAACCACCATGCTTGGCAAAGAAATATCAGCAACGGATAACCATCCACTTTTAACCTTAGAAGGCTGGAAGCCACTCGGTCAGTTAAAGGCGGGGGATCATATTGCCACACCTGCTTATTTGCCGATAGAAGGTAAAAAATCTTGGCAGAATTATGAATTAATTGTTTTGGGCTGGATACTTGCAGAAGGGAATACCTGCCACCCATCAGGTTTTTATTTTTATAACAAAGATCAAGCAGCCATTGATGATTTTATACAAGCTGTAAAGCAATTTGAAAATACAGAGGTTAGTCTTACTCTACGAGAAGATCGTTGTGATACATGGGGTGTTTTTGTAAAAGCCTTACGGGAATCAACCAACGATCGTTTAGGGCGTGCAAGTAGAGCGCGCTCAGGCGCTAGATTATGGCTAGAAGGGTTAAATGTAGAGAATACAGGTGCGGTTGAAAAAACCTTACCAGAATCTGTATTTGAATTAAATAATGCCTCCCTTGCGATATTGATAGGTCGTTTCTGGACAGGTAATGGGTTTATTGCCAGTAAAACAGAACACAGTGAAAAGAATATCCCTTATCTTACCAGTGCATCTAAGCAGCTATTAGAACAGTTTTCTCATTTATTACTGCGCTTTGGCATAGTCAGTCGTTTAACTAAAAAACTGTTTAATGATAGGGAAGGATGCATAGGATATACGCTACATCTGCTAGGACGGCGTAGTATTGAGCGCTTTATTATGGCATTTGAAACGCATCTAGTAGGGCGAGAGGATGTGCTAACAATTTTAAAAAATCACTTAGCTGAGTTTTTTGCAGATGAAACGTTAAAGCAAATGAGTGATGCTGAAATATTCTGGGATAGGATTAAAAGCATAGAGCCACTTGGCAAAGAGATGACTTACGATCTTGAAATTGCAGAAACACATAATTTTATTGCCAATGATATTATTGTTCACAACTCACATTCTGCTGCCTATGCCCTTGTTTCCTACCAAACCATTTGGTTAAAAGCACATTATCCTGCGGCATTTATGGCGGCGGTACTTTCTGCGGATATGGATAATACGGATAAAGTGGTCACTTTTGTGGATGATTGCCGTCAAGCAGGTTTAGAAGTGGTAGCACCTGATGTTAATCGTTCTCAATATCGTTTTTCAACTGAGCATGAAGGTAATGTGGTGTTTGGATTAGGCGCAATTAAAGGCGCGGGCGAAAGTGCATTGAGTGTGATTTTAGAGGAACGTGATAACAATGGTGCCTTTAAATCAATGGCAGACTTATGTGAGCGGGTTGCTTCCAGAAAGGTGACTAAACGTATTTTAGAAACACTGATTAAAGCAGGTGCATTTGATAGCTTGGGTAAAAATCGGCGTAGCTTATTAGAGCATCTTCCAGAAGTGCTGCGAATGGCTGATCAAAAACACCGTGCCGATGCGGTAGGTCAAGTGGATTTATTTGGCGGCTCTATGGTACTAGAAGAAGATGAAAAATTAGTGCCTAACCTACCTGAATGGGAAGAAAGAGAGCGTTTACGTTTAGAAAAAAATGCGCTAGGTTTATACCTTACAGGACATCCCATCAATGAATATGAAGATGAAATTAAGCAACTACGCTCACATAAACTCTCTGATTTAGCCGACGATGATGGTACCCAAAAATACCAGAAAGTCCCTGTCATTTTAGCAGGGCTAGTCTCTGCTATTCGCACACAAAACACCGAAAAAGGTAAACGTGCTTTTGTACAGCTTGATGATAAAACCGCTTATTATGAGATATTTATTTTTAGTGATGTCTATAAGGAATTTGAACACCTTATCCAAAAAGAGGAAGTCTTAATTATAGAAGGCAGTCTAAATACTGATTTTTCAGGCAATATGCGTCTTCGTATTAACACTCTACACGATATAGCCAGTGCTAGAAAAACATTTGCCAGACGTTTACAATTATCAGTGACTCAATCACAAACAAAAAATGGACTGATAGAACGCTTAAGCAAACTACTCTCACAACAACAAGAAGCCAGTTGCCCTGTTTTAATCCATTATAAAACCCCAGAAGCAAGCGCACAGATACGCTTAGGAGAAAAAATTCATGCCCCCCTCGCTGATGATGTGCTTAAAGCATTACGCCAAGAACTAGGCGAAAAGGCGGTGAAAATTTGTTATTAAGGACTCCTGAGTCCTAATGCTTTGGATTAATGACCCATACCTTGTGCTGGTCTGGCTCTGTTCTGTCTTTTTTATCGCTTTTTAAATCCATTATGGTTTGATACAAACCCTGTACCACCATTGCCATGCCTGCATAATTGAGTGTTTTTGCAGTGTCATTGACTGTATTGTAGTTTTTATTTCTATAAGCTGTGGTATCACTAATAAGCATGGCGGGAAAACCCTGTTTCCAGTAACTAATATGATCCGAATTTGCAATATTTGGGAAAATTTCAGGGGCATTAATAGAACGCACCTCTAAATCACTGGCTTTTTTAAAGCTCTTTTTAACCTGTCTGACTTGAAGGAAATCTGTTAGATGACTGCTAATATTTATAAAATCCCCCGTCGCAGGGTAAATCAGTTTCATAAAAGAAAAAGGATAATGTTGTGAATTGGCTTGATTAGAAAAATAACCCACACTATCGACAGAAATCATAAATTTTACCGTTCTATTTTTCTTTTTAAGCATTTCAGCATGTTTAAAGCTTCCCATGTCTTTCGTCCCTAATACCGCCCCCTCAGAAAGTGCGTAAGCCACTAATTCAACACGTATCGGTAGCTCTTTTTCAACAATAGACAAAGCACTTGCCAACTCTATTAATGCGGCTATACCACTGGCATTATTATCCGCACCTGGAAAGGTATTACGCGTATCATAATGCGCGCCAATCACAACCGTCTCAGCCGTTGCAGGCCCTAAGCTAAAAATAATATTACTAAAGCGCCCTCCCCCCATTGTCCAAAATGGTTGATAGCTCGGTTTTTTTCCTATTTCCTTACCAATTTTTGTTAATTGACGATAAATATAATTAGCAGCAGGGCGAATGCCATCAAATTCTGGAGTCCGAGGGGAATAAGTTTGTGACAACTCAATCACATGCGCTTTTAGCTTATTTTGATCAATTTCAGGTACGCTACTGCTATTAAAAAAAGAAAAAACGGGTTGCGTTATAGAAAACCAAATGACTAAACTGGCTATAAAAAAAGCAATCAGCCAATCCAATATTTTATTAATAACGCCTGAGAACATAATAATGAAGTATTTCCTTATACTTATTCAATGAATAACCCAAATATGAGCTATGTTATAACTCAAAGGCCTCTCCATTTATCATTACATCCTGTATTGCTGGCTTTTATCTTCAGACAATCGGAAAAGCAGGCACAAAAAAGGCTGATAAAAATCAGCCTTTTATAATTTGTACTAGCTAAGCTAAGTCCTACATGGAAGCAATACGACTATTTAAACGACTTTTATGACGCGCCGCTTTATTCTTATGAATTAAGCCTTTAGTCACTGCCTTATCCAAGGCAGGAACGGCTACTTTATAAGCCGCCTGAGCCGTCTCTTTTTCACCAGCTTCAATTGCATAAACAACCGACTTAACTGCTGTACGCATTCCTGAACGCTGGTGCTTATTTCTCATACGACGCTTTTCGGACTGTCGCGCACGTTTCTTTGCAGATGTAATATTTGGCAAAACTATTCTCTCATATAAGGCTGTTTTAAAATTAAGAGGCGCATTATGCCGACAATAAAAATAGACTTCAATACTATTTTCTTTCTTTTTTCAAAAAAAGTTTCTGTTTGTAATTTACGAGAGATAGAAAACTAAGGTATAGTCTGTCGCTTTCAGCTATATCTCTCGCAGGAGAGTTCTATTATTAACCATATATTTTAATAGGTTAAGCGTAGAACACCGAAGACGCAAATCCGCTCGGAAAC